>CAYOTU010000539.1:0-2454 GCA_964406905.1 uncultured Myxococcales bacterium
GGCCGACACCGTCGTGGTCCAGGAAGTCACGCTCCATGATGTCGATCGCGTGGGCTGCCTCTGGAGCGGGCAGGAAGGCGAGGATGTTCGCTGCTATGGCGATGGAGTCATCATCGTAGTTGCGGACCACATAGTAGAGGTCGTACGCGTCTTTGTTCTCGCCTCGGCGGTCGAAGGCCAGAGCCTTCAATACGACGAAGGCTCCGGGGCCGCAGACCCAGACGGATCGTTGTGCGCGTTCCCCCATGATCGTCTTGCCGCGCAGCTTCACCTTCACGCGATCCAGGAAGGCGAGGGGGAGCCCCGGAGCGATCATCGCTGCAAAGTTCTTCTCGATGTGCCGCAGCCGGCCCCCGACGTCTTCTTCGCTGCTGGGAGCGATTAGAAAGTCTACGGTGACTCCGCCTTCCGCCCTCCAGCGTTGGTGTACCGGCCGCCCCTGCTCATTTCGGTCGGGAGCGAACCCGCCCCGGCGCAGCCGCTCGGTGAGGGTCTGGTAGCGCTCTTCGTCCAGCACAGCGAGTGCCAGGCCCACGTCCAGGTCCATTGTGCCCGCGTGGGGTTCTGCACCTTCGGGCAGGTTCCTCTGATTGATCAAGAGGGAGGGAACCAGCCCCCCGACCACCACAGTCTCGTCGGCGAGGTCGCCGAGCTTGGTCGCCACATACAGGCAGGTGGCGCGGGCGAGTTGCGCCTGTTCAGGGAGGTACCCGGCCGCGGTCGTTGGTTTCTCAATCATCCGTTCCCCACGTCAGCACGTCTGTGCGCAGCCTCTCCGCGGCTTCGGGCGCTCGCTCCGGGTGCCCCTTGAGGTCCAGGTACACCTGTACCGGATGGACACACCGCACTCCGTCGACGTCGGTGGTGCCATGGAACACACCTTCGTCATTGGGGACGATGAGCCAGACGTTGGCTCCTCGGTCCTCCTGTCGCCATCCTATGCTGCCCATAGACTCGACCGGTATCGTGCGCTCCAGGTACACAGTCACGGTCCTGAATCCCGCGAAGTGTGTGAGTTGCCACGCTGCAGCGAGCCCGGTAGCGGCGGGTTGCCTACCAAATTTCTTCAGGTGGCCGACCAGTTCTCGCAACAGGGCTTCCGAGGAACGAGCAGGGATATGTCCCTTCTGGATGTGGTGCTTGTCGAAGGTGTAGGCCTCTCGCCAAGCATCGAGGAGGAGATCCGGGTCTCGGACTTTGACGGCGCCTTCGCCATCTCGGACCAGGAATTGTTTCTCCTCAAGCCTGGCAACCAATCGGCTCAGGTGACCTTCATCTACGCCGGTGGCCTGAGCAATGGCGCGCTGGGTACATGCCTCCTTCGGGTGCATGAGCAGCCACCGGACCAAACGAGAGCTCTTTGGCGCAAAGACGTTACCTGGGCGTCCTCGTCGCTTGAACCGGTTGGGCTTGCCTTCGACCCGGACCCGCAGACCCTGTGCAACGATGGCACCGTTGCCGGAGAGGTCCAACCAGCCGACATCGGCCTCCTCGCACAGGCGGCGTCCCAGGGCGCTCATGTGGGGGACAACGATCACCGGCATTGCGCCTTTGCCCAGGGCAGAGACGTATTTCTGGATCTGGTTTACAGCTAGCGCCACCGTCCCAGCGCCAGATGAGCCCTTGACCTCGACGACGAACGTATGGCCGCCCCAGCGGACAATAAGATGGGCGGGGGTTTCCTTGGACGAGCCTTCCTCGGTAGCGAGGAGGAGTTCGTCAGGTGATACGCCCAGGAACTCCGCCAGGACTTCGGGGATGTTGTCGACGAGACGGTTGTGGTCGGTGTGCGAACCCATGCTTGACTAAATACCACTGATTGCAGAGCGGGTCAAGATACGGCAACCAGTCAAAACCAGATTGCCTCCTGGATCCTGCATGTTGAGTTCGTTGTAATGATGGGGATTACGACCCTGGATGGATGAGCAGAACGCCCGCCTGGAGATCGCCTCGCTCCTGGCTCGCGGGTACATCCGGCATCGTCGGCTGGTGGCGGGCCGAAGGGCCGGGGTTTGTGCCCCTCAGGTGAACATACCCCTTGATGATGTGCCCCCCCAAGGGAAGGTCAGGGGGAGAGGCGATGGGGCCTCGCGGGAGGATAAGAGGTCATGACGGACACGGTCTTGAAGCAACTTACAGAGCTTGAACGGATGGGCGTGTCGGGGTTGAAGACACGGTGGCGTGCGCTCTTCGGAACTGAGCCCCCGGCCTACAACCGCACATTCCTGGTCAAGCGGCTCTCGTATCGCGTTCAGGAGCTCGCCTACGGCGGCCTCAGCCGCCAGACTCGGGAGCGACTCGACCGGATCCTGGATGAAGAAGGCTACGATGAGCTTGGGCGACCGCCCCGGGAGAAGCCGACTGGTCGGGATCAGACGGGCATCGTCCCCGGGACCACCCTCATCCGATACTGGGGTGGACAACGGCACGTGGTCACCGCGCTCGACGAGGGCT
>CAYOTU010000540.1:0-2446 GCA_964406905.1 uncultured Myxococcales bacterium
CGTCCCCGCCGGGCCGTTCGTGCCCCCCGCCAGGGATCCCCGCCTCCCTCCGGTGGGCAGCGTGATCAGCCGCCAGTACAAGGGTGCCGTGATCGAGGTCACCGTCCTGGAGACCGGCTTCGAGTACGCCGGGGAGACTTTCAGCTCGATCTCGAAGGTGGCCCAGGCCATCACCGGCGCCCGAGCGATGAACGGCTTCGCCTTCTTCAAGTTGGGCGTCGCACCGGGCGGAAAGACCCCCAGTCGGGGTACTGGCGCACGGCTGCAGGCGAAGATTAACAAGATCGAGGGGCTGGTCATTCGCCTCAAGACCGTCGTCCAGGACGGGCAGGCGGCGCTGGCCGAGTAGTCCACCCCCCGATCCTGGCCTCTGGCAAACCCTCCGCAAGTAGCTGCGGAGGGTGTAGATTGCGCTTGACGCCCCCTCTCAACGACTAACCATAGCCTGAGAAACTCCACGGTGAGCCCTTTCCTGTGCTCCCCTGGAACCTCTCCCCCAGGTTCCTGATCCGCAACGCGTTGCGGATTTGACCTGTAGGCCGTTCTGTCCAAGCTTGGTATCGGTCTACCGGCCTCACCTCGAAACGGGCGACGTGGGGCCTCCAGGGGCGGCGACGGGGGGCGGTGTCGTCAGTGGGGGGGTGCCCTGCGGGACTGGGTTCCACGGCCGAGCATCCCAATAGCTCCGTGCCCACGCTGCATGAGTTCGTGAAAGCCCTGTTACGGCGGGCCAGATGGGTTTTCGTATAGGACAAGGGCCAGGCTCAGAAGCAGGTAGATTCGTCACAGTCTTCGGGGGGCAGGATCTCCTCTCCCGGTTCCTCGTCCTGGTCGTTCGGAAGGTCCGAGATAGACATCAGGCCTTCGTCCACCTGGCTCTCGTCGCCGATGCAGACGACAACCTCCCGGTCCACGACCGTGGGCTCGGCCTCCACTTCGTCCGGATTCTCGGGATTAGGAGGATAATATGGGAACACCCTCTCAGGTACGGTTTTGCCCCTCTTGTCGTCCTGAGCGCAGCCGAAGGACCTCAGGCACTGTTGCCCCTCCAGACGCAAACGCCGCTGGAGGCAGCAGGGAGCGTTGGATGACGTCGTCCATGAACAGGAGCCTCAGCAGCTGATGGACGCGTCCCCGATGCCCATGCAGCGCCTCAGAGATTTGTGATAGGATATCGACCCGACGAGGGCACGGATTCTCCCCGGCGGCGCGGTCGGGGGGTCGGAGGGCAACCGATGTTGGAGTGGCTGCAGCGGAACTGGACGGGGGTCAGGCTCTTCCTACTGTCGATGTTGATCCTCTACCTGGAGCTGGCCCTGATCCGGTTCACCAGCGCCGAGGTCCTCGGCATGGGGTACTTCGCCAATTTCGTCCTGATCTCGGTCTTCCTCGGGATCGGCATCGGCTTCCTGCTCAGCCATCGGCGATGGAATGTAGCGGCCCTGATACCGCAGGCCCTCCTGCTCTGCGTTGCGTTCATTCTGTTGACCCACATCGACGTCACCTACCTGCGGGAACACTCGGGGCAGATCTTCTTCGGCGGCTTCGGCAGCGCCATGCACGTCCCCCTGTGGCTGAGCCTCCTGGTGCTCTTCGTCCTCTCGACCCTGGTGTTCACGGGCCTGGGACAGGAGGCAGGGCGCTGCTTCGGCGCGTTTAAGCCGATCACGGCTTACTCCATCGACATAGCGGGGAGCCTCACGGGCATCGCGATCTTCACCCTCCACTCCTCCCTGGGCATCGGGCCCAAGGTCTGGTTCGCGCTGGGTTTCGTCCTCCTCGCTGTGGTCACGGACCGCTGGGCCCACCGGGTCAACGCGGTGCTCATGGGGGTCGGTGTACTCCTCCTCCTCCTGGCCAGCGCGCCGCAGCACCTGGTCACCTGGTCCCCCTACCAGCGCATCGACGTCTGGCCCATGGCCGGGACGGGGCCTGAGAGCGGGGCGTTCAACCTCTCCGCCAACGGCATCGGGCACCAATCCATGCGGAAGGTCGGCGAGGGGGATCCGATCTACGAGTTCCCCTACACGGACCTCTCCAAGACCATGGGCGGACGCACCTTTGACGATGTGCTGATCATCGGGGCCGGCTCCGGGACCGACGTAGCGTACGCCCTGCACTACGGCGCCAAGAGGGTGGACGCAGTGGAGATCGATCCCGCCATCATGGAGGCGGGGCGCCTCCTCCACCCCGAGGCCCCCTATGCGGATCCGCGGGTCCACATCCACGTCAACGACGGCCGTGCCTTCATGGAGCGCTCCGACCACCGGTATGACCTGGTGCTCTTCGCGCTGCCGGACTCCCTGGCGTCCCTGTCCAACTTCGCGAACATCCGTCTGGAGAGCTTCCTCTTCACTGTGCAGTCTTTTCGCCAGGCCCAGCAACTCCTGAAGGACGGCGGCGTCCTGGTCCTCTACAACTACTACCGGAAGCAGTGGCTCGTGGA
>CAYOTU010000541.1:0-2444 GCA_964406905.1 uncultured Myxococcales bacterium
GGCGCGCAGCCGCAGGCATACTGCCTGTACGTTGAGGTTGCGGAACGAAGCGAGAATGGATGCAGCGGCGGCCGAATGCACTGTTTCTTTTGCGATGGACGCTAAACAGGAGGACGACATGGCGTTTGCAAATTCCCTTCCCCTGAAGATCCTCGGTATGGGCCGCTACCTGCCCGAGAGGGTGGTCAACAACGCGGAGGTGGAGGCCCTCATCGGCCTGCCGTCCGGGACCATCGACAACAGCCATGCGGGAGTGCGGGAGCGCCGCTGGGTGGTGGACGAGACCGGATCCTGGCTCGCCGCGCAGGCAGCAAAGGCTGCGCTCTCGGACGCTGGCCTCGAACCCGGAGATCTGGATCTCATCATCAACGGTTCAGGCACCCAGGAACAGGCGATCCCAGACGGCGGGCCCTTGATCCAGCGTCACCTCGGCCTCGAGGGCAGCGGGATTCCCGCGTTCTCGACCCACTCCACCTGCCTGAGCTTCCTGGTGGGCCTCAACGTCGCTGCTAACTTCCTGGCCACGGGGCAGCACGAGCGGATCCTGGTCACCAGCGGGGACATCGCGTCCCACGCGCTCAATTCGAAGCAGCCCGAGGCCTTCATGCTCTTCGGCGACGCGGCCGCGGCGGTGGTGGTGACCCGTACGCCCCCCGGCGAGGTTTCCTGCATGAGCAGCTTCGTGTATCGCACCTTCGGCGAGGGAGCGTACTTGACCGCGGTGATGGGCGGCGGCACCAGGAAGCATCCGAACATGCCCGACGCCAGCCCCGAGGACAACCTCTTCCACATGGACGGCAAGGCGGTCTACCTGATGGCCGTGGAGCACGCGCCCAAGACCCTGGCGATGCTCCGTCCGAGCATCCTCACCGAGGGCCTCGGGAGTATCAAGGCAGTGATCCCCCACCAGGCCAGCGGTCTGGCCCTGGGCGCGATGACCCAGCGCCTTGGTTGGCCGCTGGAGCGCATCGCAGTCACCCTGGACAAGCTCGGCAACACTATCGGCGCATCGATCCCGGTAACCCTGGTCGAGGCCCGGGATCAGGGCATGTTTGACCGAGGGGATGAGATCATGCTTTTCGGCACTGGCGCTGGGTTGTCCATCGGGGCTGCTATCCTGACGTACTAGCGCTTGACCTTATCCTTTGACACCCTGTGCTTCTCTGCCGATACTTCACCAAAGTGACGATGCGTTGTATAGTGGGGACATGGCAGCATCTCAGTCAAGCTTGAGGGGGACGGCAAACAGGACAAGCAGATCCTGGTTAGGGTTGACAGCTGTTGATCTGTTCGCCGGGGCTGGGGGCTTCACTCTTGCCGCTCAGAATCTGGGGATTGATGTGCTCGCTGCGGTTGAGAACGATCCACATGCCTGCGACACCTACCGTAATAATCTGGCACAAGACGATTGCCCGAAGCTGTATCCTGAGGATATTCGTTCCCTGAACCCAAAGACACTCATGGACGACCTCGGTTTGCAGCCCGGGGATGTCGGCATTCTGATGGGGGGACCGCCTTGTCAAGGGTTCTCTCGCCAGAGGATCAAGGGCGCCGGTGTAGGGGACCCACGTAACGAACTGATCCTGAGGTACTTTGATTTTGTTCGTGAACTCCGGCCGAGGGCCTTCATTGTAGAGAACGTGCGGGGCATGATGTGGCCGCGTCACGCCTCGTATGTGGATAGGTTCTACCGCGCAGGTGAGGAGGCGGGATATGCGGTGTTGCCTCATATCGTTCTTGATGCCAAGTGCTTTGGCGTGCCTCAGAACCGGCAGCGTGTGTTCATACTTGGTTTTCCAGCCGGAAATCCACCTCCCCTAGTCTGGCCACCATTGGCAACCCACTTCGTTCCTGACTCGGAGGATGTGGTCCATACCCATAAGCCAGCTTGGCGGCCGGCTTCGGACGTGTTCGAGCAACCGCCTTTGGGCGACGACGCCAACGACGTTCACATGCTGCATGGGGCTGAACTCACGGACGTCTTCCGCCACACCCCGAAGCGAGGTGGCAGTCGCCACCAGTCGGGACGTGTTTTGGACTGTCATAAGGAGCATCGCGGGCATTCCGATGTGTACGGGCGAATTGATCCCGAGAAACCCGGCCCAACTATGACGTGCTCCTGCATCAATCCGTCGAAAGGGAGGTTTGTTCACCCAGAAGAGGACCATGGCATTACAGTTCGGCAGGCCGCCAGATTTCAGACCTTCCCGGATTGGTTTGTCTTCAGCGGCGGTTTGATGTCTACCGGGGCGCAGGTGGGGAATGCGGTTCCGATTCGGTTGGGGGAGGCTGTTCTGGATGCGATAGCTTATGGGTTGGTACAGTGTTCCGACGAACCATGCGTGACGAGAGAAGCTGTCGGTTGATGACGTCACGATTTACATTCGAGGGCCTCGGTCATCATTCCGCCCAAGAGGTGGAAAATGGGCGGGGCGTGGTCGCAA
>CAYOTU010000542.1:0-2441 GCA_964406905.1 uncultured Myxococcales bacterium
CGTGGGGGGACCGGACGTGTGGCTCGCTATCACGGGTACGTCTCTCGGCGGGATGATCGCCACCATCGCCGCGGCCGCGGATCCCGAAGTAGATGTAGCGGTGCCCATCGTACCGGGTGCGGGCTTTGTGCAGATGTTCTCACGTTCAACACTTCACTGGGTCCTCGAGCCGACCTTCCTCATGGCCCTGGGGCCGGTGGTGGTTGGCTGCCCCGTGGAGTACCCGGACGGGACGCGGCGCGTGGCTCTCACCATGAATACCGACATCCCCCCACAGGGAGAGGTCGACGACGAGACCGGCGAGGTGCTGGAAGGGTTCGGTTACCTCACCGACGATTGCCGGAAGAGCTGGGCGACCGCTGCCGCGGAGGCGCCCTGGAGGCTTAAGGAGAGCACCGCCTCGTTGCCCGTGGTGGCCGGCGCGGTGCTCCGGATCCGAAACCTGACCCTGGGGACCGAGGCGCTGACGACCATGGGGGAAGTTGGAGAGTTTAGCCTCGGGATTCCGTCGGATCTGGGCGATCGGCTCGAGGTCGCTGTGCTCTCCTCAGGTGGCGTTCCCGTGGAGGCGACGATCATCGAGTCCCCCTACGAGGGCATGGGATACCAGCGGAACACGCCGGATTTCCGTCGCTTCGCCGGCCTTATGCAGATGATTTTCGAGGCCGGGGATCCGGCCAACTGGGTGGGGCACCTCTTCCTGGATCCCCTCCCCGGGCATCCGCCCGTGCGGATTCTTCAACTCGCCGACGTCGGTGACACCACGGTCCCGGTGAGCGCTATGGTGGCCTACTCCAGGGCCGCCGGCCTCTTCGGGCGGACCATCGAGGAGTGGTACCCTGTTGCCGACTACCTGCGGCTGACTGGACTGCTCGAGGGTCGGAAGGTGGAGACCACGGATCCGGTCTCCGGTGAGACCTGGCTGGACCTCTGGGACTGCGACGACGTCGACGACAACAACGGGATCCTGGGGCAGGCCCCCGCGGTGGGGCACCTTATCGATCCGGACGCGAAGGTCGGTGCGTTCCCGGCCCGGAAGGTCGGGGACGGGTGGGCCGCTGCCCGGTACGCGAACGTCTACGGCCACCACGAGTACATCGGGAGTGACAACAGCCACCCCGACCCCACCGGCTGCTGCGATCTCGCCGAAGATCCAGAGTGCGATCCCACAGAGGATCTGCTCTGCCGTGACTACACCACCTACTACCAGAACATGTTCGTCAAGTTCGTCGAGACCTCGGGCGCCGAGCTGATCGATGATCCATGTATCGAATCAAACGATTGTGAGCTGATGGACTGGTAGCCGTCGACGCGCGGAAGGATTTGAGGAGTTTTGTCGTGGAAACAGAACTTGCCAGAGAAATGCTGCAATGGTTGCAATACGGAGTCCTTCGACCCCGTGTACCGTACAGTCCCAATCAGAACCGGGAGCTTGTCGACCGTCTCGGACGTTGCCAACGACAAAAAACTGACTCATCTGTGCAGATCTCAGGAGTTGAAGATGTCTAGGTCATCCCCGGAGACTCCTACTTTGTTTCCCGAGTGTCAGGGCACAATTGAGATATTGGAGGGCGACAATCTGCCCATCATGCGAGAGATGGCGGAGGGGAGCGTTGATCTGATCTACGTCGACCCACCCTTTAATACGGGCAAGAAGCAGGCGCGAACGCGGATCGCTACTGTGCAAGATGAGGATGGCGACCGCACAGGCTTTCAGGGCAAGCGGTATCGAACCATCAAGATAGGCACGAAGGCGTTCGACGACGCTTTCGACGACTTCATGGGTTTTCTGGTGCCGAGGCTGGAGGAAGCCCATCGCCTGTTGAAGCCGACGGGCAGCCTGTTCCTGCACCTGGACTATCGGGAAATCCATTACGCCAAAGTTGCCCTCGATCGGATCTTCGGGCGGGAATGCTTCATCAACGAGATCATCTGGGCCTATGACTACGGCGCGCGTTCGAAGAAGAAGTGGTCAGCCAAGCACGACAATATTCTCTGGTACGTCAAGAACCCGGACAACTACTGCTTCAACTTCGAGGAGATGGACCGGATTCCGTACATGGCTCCGGGGCTGGTAGGAAAGGAGAAGGCCGCCAAGGGAAAGACGCCGACCGACACATGGTGGCATACAATAGTCAGTCCCAACAGCCACGAAAAGACCGGATACCCCACACAGAAGCCTATCGGGGTTCTGAATCGAATCGTGAAGGTCCACTCCCGGCCAGGAGATTTGGTGATGGATTTCTTCGCTGGAAGCGGTACCTTGGGAGAATCTGCGGCACTGCTCGGCAGAAATGCTGTGCTGATCGACAGCAATCCCGAGGCCATAGCGATCATGCGCAGGCGGCTGGACCGCTTCATTCGGTCCCAAAAATGACCTGCGCGAATAAGGGCCTGCGCAACAATAACTACCCGTTTTCGGTCGCCGATGCATCCACGCT
>CAYOTU010000543.1:0-2438 GCA_964406905.1 uncultured Myxococcales bacterium
AATGATGTCGAGACGTTGGCCGCAGTAGGAGGATAATATGGGAACACCCTCTAAGACCCAGCCGAGCTTCAGGACAGGAACGGGTCACCAGGAGCAACCCACCGAGTGGCTCGCAGACAGCACGACACGATAGGGGGGCAGGTCGGTCGACCCGCGCCGTGAACGCTCCAGGCTCCAGGAGTTCACCGGGTGCCAGTCAGCGAGCCAGGCTGCGATCAGGCTGCGATCTACGATTAACTCTCCTGTATCTTCGGCTTCGCAGTGGATGCTGGAGAACTGGTTCCCGTGGTTGGCGCTGGCCAATCTGAAGCGGATCGTACCGCCTCCGACCGAGGGTTCCCAGGTCGCGACCAGGTCGGAGTCCGGGTCCAGCCCCGGTGGGCAAAGCAGGCCAGTCTGCAAGGCTGCGACCCCCGTCGCCGAGACGGTGAACGGCGGTACGTCGTCTCCCGTCGCGGTCGCCTCGATCATCGCCCCCTCCTCGAAGAGGTCTCCGTCGGTCGGCTCTGGGGCGAACACGGGCTGGTAGTAGTGGTAGCGGGTCTCCGGTGACAGCGTCAGGCCGACGGTAAGGCCGGTGACGGTGATGTCGCCGGCGCCCAGCGGTCCTGGTGGCATGGCACAGGTGCCATCGGAGCGGCAGTACTCAGGCGGGACGCAGTCCGGATCGCAAAAGTCCCAGGGCGCGGGCTGGATGAACGTGCACGGGCCGACGACCAGGGACTCGCCCGTCGGGGGATCCATGCTACCGCCCCGCCTCGCGGTGGCCCCCACGGCGTCGGCTCCGTACTCGAAGACACGTACGTGGAACTCGGTCAGGTCCGGCGATGGGACCGAATCGGACACCATGTCCTCGGGGTGACTAGGTGCGGAATCGACGGAGTTCACTGCGTCCGCTGCGTCGTCCTGGTTGGGCTGTTCAGAGCCTTGATCACAACCCAGAAGCGCCAGGATGGCTGTGAGAACCCATGTGCGCTGCATCAGCAAACCCCAGTGCTTGGGAATGGTCACTCCACCAGGAGAGTAACAAGATTCCCTCACGA
Source organism: uncultured Myxococcales bacterium (assembly GCA_964406905.1). Taxonomy (GTDB): domain Bacteria; phylum Myxococcota_A; class UBA9042; order CAIXZC01; family CAIXZC01; genus CAZNWW01. The sequence goes on from CAYOTU010000543.1 coordinate 1,044, forward strand.
ACCCAAGCCGCCTATACTACCCGCCGCGAGGTTTGCCATGTCCCCACTGCGTATTTTTCTGATATCCATCCTGCTGCTTCCATCGGCCTGCTCGTCGTCCACGAAGACGGCCGATGCCGTTTCTGCAATGGACCAGTTGGCCCTCGATACAGCTGAGGAGGCTGTGATCCCCGTCGGTCCCTACGGCGGCTTCGTTGCTTCGCGCAGCAGTTCGCGCCGGAGGTCGAGTTCGAGCAAGGCACCTACGTGCACCCTCCCATGGGAGGACTCATCGAAGAAGCTCGTTTTGTCATGGGCCAGATCGGATGCACCGATCGACCCATCCACCTCACCGAGGCCGGCTGGCCGCACTACTACATGGGGGAGGAGAAGCAGGGGGCGTACTCCGTGCGAGGCCTCCTCCTCGCCGCGGCGGCCGGGGCGAGCACCTACTACTGGTACACGTTCTGGGATTCGGAGATCCTGCCCGACACGGTGGCGCCCACAGAGCATACCTTCGGGGTCATGACCTGGCCGGCCTCCGCGGAGGATCCCGGAGAGAAGAAGCCTTCGTTCCACGTCCTGAAGGGAGCCAACTCGATCCTGGGGACCACCCGCTACGCGGGGGACCTCGCCCGAGAATTGGGGTGGGAAAAACACCTCCACGCCCTCGCCTTCGTGGACGACGAGGGACGGTTCACCGTCGCCTCATGGCAGAGCCTGGACGAATTGGAGTCGGAGGTGTCCCTGGAGATCCCCGTCCCGGCAGGTTCCACCGGTTGGAGTCGATACGACCAGTCCGGGAGCCCCAAGAGACCCCAGGACGGCCTGGAGCCTTTAGAGGGGCACATGGTCTCTCCTCCCTGGTTTGATGCTGCCAACGCCACCTACAAAGCGACTGGCGCTGTCAGTGGAACCACTCTCGAAGGGGTGCTACATTCGATCAGACAGGAGGCCGCTGGGTATGATGGACTGTAGCGAATCCAGGTTCAGACAATTGGTCAACCAGGAGAACGCCGTCCTCGCCATCAAGGAGGCGACCAGTCAGTTCGCTGCCGACAATGAACTCACGGTTCGAGTCGTGAGGACTACCGACGAAATCCCGGCTCTACCCCTCGACACGGAGTTCCGGTACAGCAGGGGAACCTCGGGCAGCCTTGATGATGCCAAGTTCTGGATGGAAGAAGGCCACTCCGTCTGGGTAGCGTTTATCGAGGAAGAGGGCTGCGTCATCGGCTACGGGATCGTCTTGAAGCAGGTAGGCTCGGATGAGACGGAGGTGAAGATCATCGACGTTGACAGGGGGCGACGGCGATCAGGTGGACTCCACTCAGAACTCAACTTGGAGGGAACTCAGTTCCAGTGAGGTGGACCCCCTCTTTCAGACCAAGAGGACGGGTGGTTAAGGTGGAGCCT
>CAYOTU010000544.1:0-2424 GCA_964406905.1 uncultured Myxococcales bacterium
GACACGGACACGGACACGGACACGGACACGGACACGGACACGGACACGGACACGGTCACGGATGCGGCGACGGACACGGACACGGACACGGTTGTGGATGTTGCACAGGACATTCCGACTGATCAGCCGAAGCCCAAGCCCTCGGTGACCCGGATCGACGTTATTCCCCGAGAGGCGACCATCGAAATCGACGGGGCGGTCGTGGGTAAAGGCTCCCACATGCTGCGTCTCAGACCCGGCGGTAGCGTCACGGTACGCCTGTCTTGCCCGGGGCACCGCAGCGAAACCTTCGAACTGCGCTACCCCGCCCCACGAAAGGTCTCCAAACGCCTTTGGGCCGCGCCCGAAGGATCCCTGAAGATCCGTTACCTCCCGGCAAACGCTGCGCTCTTCCTTGACGGCAAGCCCATCCAGGCCGCGGGGGGCCTCAACATCGTCGTGGTAAAAACCCCGGCCGGCCCCCATAGCCTGCGCCTCGTGGGCCCCGAAGGAAACGAAGTGACGAAAGAGGTGGAGGTCAGCGAGGGGGAGCAGATCGGGATCACCCTCCGCATCGAGTGAGGGACTGGCCATGCTCGACGAACGCACACGCACTATCCTGATGCCGTCTCCGGTGGAGCACATCCGGAGACGAACAGCCGTGGTAGAGGTGGCCGGCGGCGAGGCCAGGGGCACACGTGTGACCATCGTCGGCTTCTCCCTGCGCATCGGCTCAGCGTCGGACAACGACCTCCTTCTCCCTGACGAGACCGTATCCAAGCACCATGCCAGGGTCGAATTGGGTCCCGCCGGCTACCGCCTGCGGGACCTGGGCAGCAAGAACGGGACCTTCATCGGGGACCTGCGGGTGATGGACGCGTACCTGCCCGCATCCTGTCGGCTCCGCCTGGGCTCCGCGGTGCTCAAGTTCAAGCTGGCGCGGGACGAACAGGACGACGAGGTGACCCGGGACCACCGGCTGGGGAGCCTGGTCGGTCGCAGCCTCGCCATGCGGCGCCTCTTCGCCACCCTCCAGAAGGTGGCCCCAACCCCGACCACGGTCCTCGTCGAGGGGGAGAGCGGCACAGGCAAGGAGCTGGTCGCGGAGACCATCCATGGCCTCTCGAACCGCAAGGACGGCCCCTTCGAGGTCTTCGACTGTACAGCGGTCCCGGCGTCCCTCATGGAGAGCCACCTCTTCGGCTACGACAAGGGCGCGTACACCGGAGCGGGGGACGATCATTCAGGTGCGCTGGAGCGGGCCGATGGGGGGACCCTCCTCATCGACGAGGTCGGGGAGCTGCCCCTGGAGGTCCAGGCCAAGCTCCTGCGGGCCATCGATCGACGGGAGTACCAGCGCCTGGGAAGCGAACGGCGGCAGCGCTCAGACGCCCGGATCATCGCGGCCACCAACCGAAACCTGGAAACCGAAGTGGAGGAAGGGCGCTTTCGCAAAGACCTCTTCTACCGCCTGGCGGTGGTGCGGCTGCCGGTCCCCGCACTGCGCCAACGCGCGGAGGACATCCCCCTCCTGGTAGTGGACCTCGAAGAGGATCTGAACGCGCCGGACCTGGGCCTGCGGATCCCCGTAGAGACCATCGAAGCCTGGCAGCGCCTCCCCTGGCCGGGCAACGTACGGGAACTGAAGAACGCGGTGGAGCGCACCCTCCTCTTCGGCCCCGATTCCGTGGGAGGGGCTTCAGCCCCGAACTATTTCGGGGCTGAAGCCCCTCCCACAGGGTCCGAAGACGACCAGTTCTGGCGCCTCGACGGCGACGAAATACTGCCTTTCAAGGACGCCAAGGCCCATCTGGTGGGCGGCTTCGAGCGCCGCTACTGGGAGGACCTCCTTGATCGGACCGAGGGCAACGTCACCCGCGCTGCGGCCCTGGGAGGGATTCACCGCAAGTCACTGGAATACCTAATGAAAAAGCTCGACCTGGGACGAAACACAGCCCGGAATTTGCCATAAGACCGGTTCAGTTGTATTATCCTGACAGTTGGTCGATGGTCTGGTGATGTAAGGAGGACCCTGTGAACGATCGACAACGGGACCGTGTTGAAACCGAGCTACGCACCCTCACGCGGGAGGCTATTCGCTCCGCGGTGGGCGAAGAAGTGCTTAACCGCGAAGAAGAGTTGCTTATTCGTATGCGGTACGGCCTCGGCCTGGACTCAGGCGACAGCCTCGAGTACCGCGGCCAGGATCACGAGGAGACGCGCATCAAGCTGGCGATGATGGAGAAAGTTCTCCTGGACGAGCTGACCGAACACCAATCCGACGACCTGAACTCTTTCCTGAACGACTAGACTGCAACCACTGAAATCTGCACAAAGGTCAAGTTTCGCCTGGCTGTCAACGTCCAAGACGGTCGACAAGCTCCCGGTTCTGATTGGGTTTTGGGGCAATCACGTGGGGTGGGCCGACGGGTGACGCCGCGCTGG
>CAYOTU010000545.1:0-2414 GCA_964406905.1 uncultured Myxococcales bacterium
CCCCACGAGCCTGCCCGGGCCCGACCCGCCCAAGCCCGCGAACACCTGGGCCCGCTACGAGTGGGACCCGGTCTTCTCGGTCTTGGTCTTGTCGAGCCCGGTCAGGCTCTTGGCGTACTCGGTGGTGTCCAGCTCGTAGATAAACTCAGCGTCAGTCCGCTTCACGTCCTTTACCACCGCGCCCACCGCGCCCTGGGCCCTCTCTCTCGCGTCCTGGAAGCCGGGGTCGATGAGCACCTCGAGGAGCTTGTCCGGGCTCGCGTCGAAGTGGAATGTAGTTTTCTTGCTCTTGGCCATGGGTCACTCCTGCGTCAGTTCAGGTCTCTGTTGATATCATACTGTTCCATCCAGCGGTAGATTTGCTTCCGGTCCTTGCCCAACTCGTCCGCTACATCCTGGATGACCCAGTCGTGCCGCCGGAGCGCGGCGTTTCTCACGCGTCGGTACGGAGCAGGCGCTCCAGGAGGAGATCCTCCAGATCCCGGCGCGCGTCGAGGACGGCCAGGACGTAGACACGGTCGTCCGCTACGCGGTAGATCAGGCGATGAGGTCGCGCGATCAACTCTCGCCAGTCCTGCATCCCGAACGCGGCAAGCTCGGGGACGATCCGGCCCCGCTTAGGGGTCGTTTCAAGGGACACAGCCCGCTCCTCCATCCTTTTCAGGAGCCGGTCGGCCGCGCGCAGTGAATCCCTGGCGATGTAGGCGGCCATGGCCTCGAGGTCCTGGACCGCGGACAGAGTCCACAGGACCCGGAAGCGATGCTCAGTCATCCCGGACCGCCCGCCTCGCCCGCTCGAAAGCCTCCCCCGGCTCCATGACCCGACCGGCGCGGACGTCAGCGTCGGAGCACGCCAGAATCTTGAGGAGACTCAGAGTCCTGCGCCAGTCGTCATAGGTCTCCACGTCCATGACCACCACCCGGGCCTCGCCGTGCTGGGTGATCACCATGGTTCTGCGGGACTCCGATACGCTCCGGACCGCGTCTGCCGTCTTGTTCTTGAGGTAGGTGATCGGCTTGACGTCTTCCTTGAGGCTCATGCGCACCTCCCCTGCTACAGGTCAGAATTTAGCACATGATTTGGTGCTATTCAACTCCAGACATCGCCGTGGGTGTGATCGTTCTGCTTTGCATCACACCCAGTCAGGACTTCATGCGGGGAAGGTGTCAGTGCTGGGGGCCGGCAGCGCGGATTCGGGGGCCGTCGACCCAGGGGTCTACCCGGAGGCTGTCAAAGGCCGCGTAGATATCTGGAGTGGTGGTCGCTATCGTCAGGCCCCGGGTCGCGGCCACGGCCGCGGTGCGCGCAGCGAGGTCGTCCGGCGTACCCTGGCCTTGGAGAAGAAGGCGGGCCCGCTCCGTTGCCAGCCAGGTGGCTGCCTCCTGGTCAAAGGGGTGGACCGTGAAGGTCGGGCCTAGTACGTCCAGGACGTAGGCCCCGGCCAGGCGCTTTGTTGCCGGGTCGTCCCTGGTCCGCCAGTGATGCACCAGGGCCTCCCAGGGGTCTGCCGAGGTGGCCAGCTCCCGCTCGTGGCGTCGCAGGCGTTCCATCACCGTCCCCCGGGCCTGGACACGGAGGGGCTCGAGGAGGATCGTCGCGTCCAGCAGCCAGCCGCTCACAGCCGGGCCTCTTCGCCGCCCCAGGAGATGCCGCCCCGACCAGCAGGGGCCTCGGTTTCCTCCATCGTGTCCCGGAAGCGCCGCAATCGGTCCCAGAGTCCATCCCCCGCAGCCCGCATGCGCTCGTATTCGGCAAGGGACAGGATCACTGCGACGGGCAGTCCGCGCCGGGTGAGGTGTACGGGATCGCCGTCCTCTGCCTCGTGAACCAGTCGGGCCAGGTTGTTGCGGGCCTCTGCTATCGAGTATCCGTCGTCCATGGAGAACCTCCGATGGCTATCGAGATGGCTATCATCGCATGGCGCGGAGCGAGCGCAAAAAAACCGATCGGGCAGGGACAAGCGAAAACAAGAGATGGCCATCGAGATGGCTATCCGGCTTTTCAGGAGAGATCGGGCAGCACAATCAGCGCGTCCCGCACTGCGCGCGCCAGGGAGCCGGGGAATGAATCAGTCTTTCTCAGGAACGCTGAAGCACCGTGTGCGAGGACTTCATCCTCGACCCGGGGATCCACGGAGTTCGAGAGGACCACCACGGGGATCTTCGGAGCGGACTTCCGAAAGGTCTCGAGGGTCTTGATGCCATAGCTGTCCGGGAGTCCGAGGTCCAGGAAGACCAGGTCGAAGGGCTCCGCTGCCAGGCGTGCCAGCGCGGTGGACAGGCGGTCCGCCACCTCGATGTGAGCGTCCGGCAGGTCCGGCGCCCGGACGAGGAACTCCCTGAAGAGGTACACGTTGGCGGGCTCATCCTCGACCAGGAGGATTCGAAGGCCCTTGTTTTTATTGTCGGTCATG
>CAYOTU010000546.1:0-2411 GCA_964406905.1 uncultured Myxococcales bacterium
TGGAGATCCTCACCCGCTACAGGGTACTCGCTGAACCGCCCGACCTGGAGCAGCATCACAAAGGTCGGCGCGGTCACGGTGCAGTTCCCGGTAACGCCGGCCTTGCAGAAGGGCTGCTTGCTGTTGTCATCGTCATAGTCATGCTCGCAGTCGCAGACAGCCTTCGGGTGGACCGACAAGCAGTCCGCGTCCTCGTCACACACGACCTGTCCAGCGAGCTTGCTCAGCTCCGGGGTCTTCTCGATATCGATGCCGCCCCGGATACCGATGACCTCGGGGACGCTGCACTCGAGATCGGAGAAGCCCTCGTAGTAGACGAACCGGTTCTCGCCCTCCTTGATGTTCTCGATGATAATCTCGGTGCCCTTCGCATCGAAGCACTTGTAGGTCGCCATGGAGTCGAAGAGCGTGTCATCGTCCGCGGTCATGGGGGTATCCGGATAGACCCGAATCCGGAAGGTCTTCACCCGGTTCAGATCCAGGGGGGCCTCGATGGAGGCCAGATCGAGGACCAGCTTCCCGCCATCGTCGCCCGCGGAAAAAGACACTGTAGGAGGACCTTCAGCGGCGCAGGAGCAGAGCCCGATAACCAGAACAGCGAGGATCGCGTAGCGCATCATTGGGTGTCCCCCAATTTGTAGAAGATCCCGTCGTACTGAGCCGACGAGGGATCAATGGAGAATTTTGCAGTGCCCACGGGGTAGGAATCATCGCCCTGGAGCCCGAGCACCAACGCGGTCGTCGTGATGGCGGCCACACCGACACCGACACTGGTCCAGAACCACCAGGTCTTGTAGAAAGGCGTTTCGCCCCCCTTGTCGTCGTCCTTCTTCTTGTTCGGCTGAACCACCACGATGGGTTTCTTTGTCGGGATCGGTTTGAGGATGGCCTTCCAGGACTTGTTGCCCACCTCAGCGACCTGAATCTTCTCCTCAATGGTGAGAAAGCCCTTGCGCTCAATGCGGAAGGTGTAACGCCCCGGCTTGAGCTTCATGGTCATGGGTGCGGGACCGATCTTCTTGTCGTTGATGTAGATGACCGAGTCTTTGACGTTGGAGTCGATGGTGAAGGTGACGCGCTTCACCTCAACAGGCTTGGGCTTGGGCAGCTTGCCGAAGAGCTTCGTACGCCCGGCCCCGGTCATCGCGATGGTGGCAGCCTTCGCGTCGCCCTTCTGCTCGTAGCGCGCCAGTTCCTTCACGGTGGGCACATCCACCAGGACCATCTTAATACCGCCGCCCTCAGCCCGGGTGTAGAGGACCTGCTGGACCTTATAGGCCTTGCCGATGGCAGCGAGGCACTCCGCGTCCATGTCCAGGCACTCGTGGTCCACCATGGCTTCGAGTAGGTCGAGCTGCGGTGCCTCCACGATGCGGTACTTGTTGTACTTGTGGAGCTGCTTCTTGAACGCGGCCACGGCCGCGACCTTGTCCGCATCGGAGATCAGGTCCCCGTCCACGTTGAGCAGAAGGAGGCTGGTCTTGTTTTGCGCCTGGAGCGTCCCCACGCCGAGGAAAAACACGGCGGTGAGGACCATCCCGGTGATGATCACTACTCTTCTCATGGCAGGCATCCCCTTATCACAGTTCTCCGAAACCAACTCAGGTCGAGTGTAGGGACAGCGGCGAGCAGTGTCAACGCATGCGTCGCTATGAATCAGGGGACAGGGAACAGGGCCACGGCCTTGTCGCCGCGTTCGAGACGGATTGCGATGACTCCACGGGCGTAGCGGGAGGTGATGCGCACCGACGTTACGTCGAAGACCAGGATCCGACCGGAGCGGGTGACGACGCCGAGGAAAGCCTTCTCAGCGGACGCGCCGCCCGCAACTTCCCCCCTGGCAACTATCACGCCCGTGGCGCGGGACAAGGGGATGGGCAGCTCCTTTACCGAGCCCCTCCGAATCCTTCCGTCCCGGGTCAGCACCGCGTAGTTCCCGTCGGGCGGGGCCTGGAACAGGGTTGCCACAGCGTCTTTCTCTCCCAGAGGACGCACCCGGAGCACCCCCCGACTCTGACGGGAGAAGTCGTGCAGCTCGGTGGGGTCTATGCGCAACCCGTGCCCGCCGCGGGTGAAGACCACGAGATCGCCACCGTCCGGATCCAAGCGGCACGCGGCCACGCACGCGTCCCCATCCTCCAGGGTTGCAGCACGCACCCCATCGCTGAGGAGCCTGCGAAAACGGGACGCAGGAATCAGCTTGATCCGGCCTCGGGCCGTGGCGATGGCCAGATGCTCATCCGCGCCGGGCTCGGGCATGAGGGCCACTATCCGATCCGAGCGGTCGAGGGGCAGGCGGAACGCGTCCGCATCGTCCAGGGGCATCTGGTCCGGTCGCAGCCGGAACAAGAGGCCGGAAGCGGTCAGGAGGTAGAGGTTGCGGCCCCCGGGGATACAGGTCGCTATGTCAT
>CAYOTU010000547.1:0-2408 GCA_964406905.1 uncultured Myxococcales bacterium
GTCGCTGTCCATGCTGATGCACTCAAAGAGATCCACCATGTGCAGGACATAGCGGAAGGCCGTACCGCCGCAGTTGGTGCCGGTCTGGCCGGCGGCACCCCAGGTCCAGGGATCCGCGGCGTCCACCGCTGCCTCGAGCTGACCAAGGAAGCTGTCGGACAGCTCACCCGAGCAGGCGCCGACCCCCGCTGCCTCGGTGTGGTAGAGGCCGGAGGGTGCGAGGAGGGAGATGCCCTTCCACTCATCCGTGGTGCCGAAGTGGACCTCGAAGCGCACAGCAAGGCGGCCCTCGGGGGGCGGCGTCTCCGTGTCACTGGGCTTGAACCAGTCCTCGGGGCCGGTGTCAGGGCCGGGGCCGGTGGTGTCGACCCCGGGATCGGAGGTGTCATCACCGATCTGATCCGTCCCGCTGCCGTCGTCGCTGCCGTCGTCGCCGCCGTCGCCGCCACATCCCCCAGCCAGGAGCAACAGGCCGGCAACCAACGCAATGATTTTTTTCATGTCGGGTCTCCTTTCTCGTCCTCTGCACGATCCTGGAAGTCCAGCAACTTCCCCACCGCCACGAACGCGGTGACGCGGTGGGGGCCGTGGACACCCAGGACCAGGCGCTTCTCAATGTCCGCTGTCCGGCTGGGACCCTGAAGGGTTACCCATGGCCGCCCACGCTCCGCGTCTTCAAGGGACCCATACCACGCAAGAGCGTCCTGAAACAACCGCGTGTCGTCCCCCAGAACCACGTTCCAGGAAGGCAGAAGGGAGGAGAGGAGTGCGTCCCGTGAGCGCGCGTCGAGGACCACCGTCCCGGTCTCGGCCCAGAGCGCGGCGCTGCCGGTGATGCCAACCTCGATCTTTTCCCACGCGTCCCCGGCGAGGTCTCCTGGCCGGTGGATTTGTACCCCAGAGAGGGACGCTGCCAAGCGCGTTGCCAGGTCGAGTTCTTCGAGGACATCTTCGGTCCCCACGACCACGTGCTTTACGCCTGCTGTGTAGAGCTGATCCGCCAGAATCTCAACGGTCTGGGCGTGATCCTGGGTGAGAAGGCAGGTTGCGCCGTGCGCGCGCAGGCGCCGGGCCAGGAGCCGAGGTAATTCGTGCGGAGCCAGACGCTGTGCGGTGGGCGGTGCGGGGAGAGGCACCCCTACGAGGCCCATTTTTTGACCCAGCGTGTCCATGATCCGTTGGCGGCTGTCTGTCATGGCTCATCTCCATCACCAGCGTTCAGCCGTGGCCAGCGGGTCCGGAATGGGCGGGCCGCTGGGAGGGGAGCCACGCGCTGTCCCGCCCAGCCGAGGCGGGCCGCAATCCGCAGGACCAGGCCCGGGAAGACGCGGACAGCGACCCGATGGCCCAGGTGGGACAGGCGGTACCGCAAGCGACCGCCCATGAACCATCGCCAGATTCGGAAGGACAGGCGCTCCAGCAGTCCGGGCTGGCCGAAGCCGCCCCGGGCCGCAAGGTCACCCCGCAGTCGCACCAGATGGTCCGGCAGGGGGATCATCACAGGGCAGACCTCCGCGCATTCCCCGCATAGCGTAGAGGCAGCGGGGAGCAGGGCCGTGCCGGGGCCGGGGTCGAGGAAGGGGGCAATGGCCGCGCCGATGGGGCCCGGATAGACGTGGCCGTACGCGTGGCCGCCGACGCGGCCGTAGACCGGGCACACGTTCATGCACGCGCCGCAGCGGATGCACCAGAGCAGGGAACGGTACGGACCCGCTTGATGAATTCGGGTCCGGCCGTTGTCCACAAGGACCAGATGTCGCTGCGGCCGCGGCCCCTCGCCGGGCCAGTCCGGGGTCATCCATGTGACGTAGCCGGGCCATCGCTGCCCTGTGGCGTTCCGTCCGAGGAGGTTCAGGAGATGAAGCGCTGAGGCTGTGTCCGGGACGACCTTTTCAATCCCCATTACGCTGACCACCACCCGGGGGAGGGTGGTGACCATGCGGACGTTTCCCTCGTTCTCCACGATGACGAGGGTCCCGGAGTCGGCCACGGCCATGTTGACACCCGTGATCCCGAGGTCAGCGGCCAGGAAGCCTCCCCGCAGGTCTCGTGCGGCCACGCGGCTGAGGGTCTCAGGGTCTTCGGTGAATGGGACGCCCAGTGATGCCTCGAAGACCCGCCCGATGTCCCGGGCGCTCAGGTGAAGGCAGGGCGCAGTTATGTGTGACGGCCGGTCCCCCGCTAACTGAAGGATACGCTCTCCAAGGTCGGTCTGGAGGACCTCCACTCCCGCCGCGGCCAGGTCCTTCTCGAGGCCAATCTCCTCCGCAACCATGGATTTGGACAGGACAGCGCGGCGGACCGACGCTGCCTTAGCTATGGAGCGCACCGCGGCCACGGCCTCGGTCGCGTCCCGGGCCCAGTGGACCTTGACGCCGCCCGCTGTAAGGGTTTCATCCAGCCGCGCC
>CAYOTU010000548.1:0-2398 GCA_964406905.1 uncultured Myxococcales bacterium
GGCGGACCCCGCCCTGCACCGATGCGATCATCGCCGCGGGGATCTCCGACGTCACCGTGGGCATGCTCGATCCCAATCCCGCTGAGTCCGGCCGCGGCGTGAACCTCTTGCGTGAGGCAGGGGTCGAGGTCCGGGTCGGCATACTCGAAGACGCGTGCGAGGAGTTGAACCGGGCCTACATCCACTACATCACCAAACGTCGCCCCTACGTTACCCTCAAGCTGGCCACGTCCATGGACGGCCGCATAGCGACACATACGGGGCATTCCCGGTGGGTCAGCGGGCCGACGGCCCAGGAGTTGTCACACCGGCTACGGGCCGAGGCCGACGCTATCCTGGTGGGGCGCCGTACAGCGGAGTTGGATAACCCGGCCCTCACCTGCCGCCTGGTGCCCCACAAGAACCAGCCCCTGCGCGTCATCCTGGATCCGGGCCTCTCGCTGGCGTCCCGCCTCTCGGTTTTCCAGACCGCAGGCGTTCACCCGACGGTGGTCTTCTGCCGTACGGACGCGTCTGAGGCGTTTGCAAAGAAGTTGGAGGCCCAGGCTGTCCGGGTAGAGCGGGTCCAGGGCGAGGATCATGAGGTCTATCTCTCCGCGGTGCTGGAGCGTCTGGGTGAGATGGAGATCGCCCACCTTATCGTCGAGGGTGGCGGCCAGGTGGCCGCCACCTTCCTGGCGGGTCGTTTCGTGGGGGAGCTGGTCCTGATCCTGGCCCCCAAGCTCGTGGGAGGCGACGGTGTCCCGATGGCGGGCGCGTTGGGCGTGGACCGCATGGACGAGGCCCTGGATCTTGACGTGCTGTCCGTGGAGCCATTGGGCCGGGACTGGGTGGTCCGGGCTCGTCCCGTCTACCCCGCTGAAACCTGAAATGGACATCGAGGTAGTCCCCGGAGTGATCATCCCCGGCGATGAGCTGGAGGAGCAGTTCACCCACGCATCGGGCCCAGGCGGACAGAACGTGAACAAGGTTGCCACGGCGGTGCAGCTCCGCTGGGATGTCAGTGCGTCGAAGGTCCTGGAGGACGGAGCCGAGGCACGTCTCATGCGCCTCGCTGGGAGCCGGATGACTCGGGAGGGGGTCCTGGTGATCGACGCGCGGCGCCACCGCAGCCAGGAGCGCAACCGGGAGGATGCCCGGGACCGTTTGGCCGAGTTGGTACGGCAGAGCCTAGTGGCCCCACGGAAGCGCCGCCCCACCAGACCCACGGCCGCGTCCCGTCGCCGCCGCATGGACACCAAGAGCCGCCGGGGGGAGACCAAGCGCCTCAGGGGTCGCGTACGCGATGACGATTGAACTTCCGGTGGTTTTTTCGGCACCGATCATCGACCTGCATAGTTCGGACCTGTGACGGACATCTGGGTGTAGACGTCTGGGATTGATTCCGAGAGGCATTTGTCAGACCCACGAACTGCGCGGACAAAGGATGGCATCTGATCGGTGCCGTTTTTTCTATCATGGCTGCCCTGCGGAGCTGATCGATGAGCGGGGAGTTGCCTTTCGGAAGGTGCTCGGTGGTGCTTTCAGCCAAAGCGATGAACTCGATCGAGGCCTGATACACATGAAGCTTTTCATGGTTGAGGCTGGGAATCGGGGCTGGCATGGCGACCTCCTTGTGAAAACCTTGAGTTTGAATGGAGCGGCGACGGCGACGGCGACGGCCAGGGCAACGGCAACGGCAACGGCGCCGACGGCCTGGGGATGTCTCAATGTTATTCGCTTCGGGACAATGGCGGGGAAGCACTCTTGGTCAAATTGATCAAACCAGGGCCGGTAGGACCGAAAAACGGATCAAGGATGCGGCCGCCAAGCCCCTCGCCAGTACGGCGACCCCGATCTGCCCATTTTCACCTCTTGGGCGGAATGATGACCGAGGCCGATGATTTCGACTGCGATGGCCTGAAGAACAAGGATCCGCTGAAGGTCTGGGACTCGTTTTTCCCCTTCAATGAGATCAACCTGGAGGAAGACAAGTGCGTCTGGGAACCATGGCTCTTGCCCGATATGCAGGCGGACTCGGATTTCCAGGAGGGCGATCTCCCTTTCACCATGTACTCCGACCAGCGGGGGGATGCTTGCGACAATTGCCCGTTTGTCCTCAACCCGTTCCAGGAGGATTGGGATCGGAACGGCATCGGCGACGCATGCGACGAGGAATCGGACGCGCGTAGGGCCGCTGTTCCCATCTGCAGCAACGACGTGGAATTTGATGTCTCGATAAACGATTTGTCGAATGCCCCGGGAGGTGACTATCGGCTCTGGATGGAGACTTCGGGTAACACGGAGTTTACTGCGGAGCTGCGAGTACTCAATCCGGACGAGTCGGTCATCCATGCAATTCCGTTGGGTGCAGCTCTCCTGGTGCGACGGCCCTGCGGCAGAGTAGTCATGCCGCAAT
>CAYOTU010000549.1:0-2390 GCA_964406905.1 uncultured Myxococcales bacterium
CCATAGGCCCTGCGACCCCACCCACGGGATCGGATCGGGAAGTGCGATCACGTCCTCCAGGTGCCAACTCCAGAGCCCCCGGATCGGTACTCGGGTGTCCCCCGTCAATCCACGGAAGTTGAAGTCCGTGGGGAGGGGAGCCTCCAGGCAAGGCGAATCCATGCCGTGGTGATTTCGGATCCGCACCGAGGTGGCCCTCCGGATCTCCGCGTGGGTGTCCATGAACGGAGCGCACCGGGCCAGGCGTGCAACAGCCAGGACGAACCCCAGGGGTGGGTGCTCGTCGAGGTCCGCGCCTGCGATGATGAGGTTCCCAGTGACCGCCACCTCCTCCGGCCCCCACTTCTTCCCGGCGTGGATCAGCAGCCACCCCCGGAAGTGGGACCGCTTGGTTCGGGTCTCGATGGGCTTTTGTTCGGTGGCGATCAGCGTCGCCCATGGCTGGATCTGTGTCAGTCCGCGAATCGGTAGCATCTCGTTCACTGAGTCCTCCTCTTGCATCGAACAACCTCTGCGGATAGGATTACCCCATGATCAGGAGCCAACGCAAGAAGCTTCTAGAACGCATCGCCGAGACCCCCGGAGCCGAGGACCTGGTGCGGGACCTCTTCGCCGCCTTCGACCGCTTCCAGCGCGGCCCCTCATACACCAGCCTATCCCAATGCACACCCACCGACCTCCGGCAGATGGCACACCGAGTCCAACTCGGCCTCGACATCCTACGGCACGTCATCCTCTGCGCTACCCGCCGGCGACTGATCTCACTCGAATACCTGATCCCGATCCGCGCCCACGCGAAGCGAGACCCCATCGGCGACCTCGCCAACCAGGTAGAGAAGGACCTCTTCCGCAAGACGCTCCCGGAGGTATAGACCATGGGTACCATCGCCAAAATCGCACTCGGAGACGGGGTAGATCCCAAGGAGTTCACGAAGATCGCAAATCAGATCGCTGAGTACCTGCATGAACGGCACCACGTGATCGTCGCCCACGCGCCCGAGGACATCCCTGCCGAGTCCATCAGGGCAGCGATGCAGCAGCTCGCCAGGGCCGTCCGCAGGGGCCGTCCAATCGTGGTCACAGAGATCCCCCCGGGGATGGACCCCCAGGTGGCCAGGACGCGGATCGCCGCTGCTCTGCCAGGCGGGGGGTAGGTCATGGCGTTCATCTGCGTAGAAATCAAGGCGCTCGACCTCTCCGATTTTACCATCCCGCTCCCTGGTGGGATCGAGGTAGGCCCAATCATTAGCGCCAGGCTCGCAAGTGCCACCGACTTGATTATGTCCACGATCTCGCAGGCGTCCCCTGCGCTCGCCGCGTTCATCCCATTCATGAAGATGCTTTCAGCAATGGAGGCTGCCGCCGCCGTCCTCAAGGGCATCCCGGAAGCCATCATCACGTTGAACCCGCTCAAGATATTCGACGACCTCGTCGCCTTTGCTCTGGCGATGGCCGAGCTTCTGAAGCTCTTGCCACCACTGGTCCTCCCGCTCTCGGTGATGAGGTTCATCTCAATCATGATCCTGCTGATGGAGGAAATGATCGACACCCTCTACGCTCTCAATAGCGCAGTCGAGGACGCGGAACACGCTATCCAAAAGGGGCAGGAGCGCGAGGACGAGGACCTGATCGCCATTGGCCAGTGCGCGCTATCGAACGTGGAGGCGGAGGTCGAGCGGCACATGACCATCATCCACATGATTGGGGCCCCGATCAGGATCATCAACGTCTTCCTTGCTCTCTTCGGGCAGCCATGCTTCCGGTTCGATCCGGACCCCGACATGGATCTCGATGGCCTGATCCACTTCCTGCAGGCGCTCATCGACTTCCTCACCAAGATCGACATCGACATCCCCGACCTGCCCACCCCGGATCTCTGCGACAGCTATTGGGAGTACGATCCGCTCACTGGCAAAATGATAAAGGTCAACGCCTAGAGGTCCTGCTGGAGCAGTGAACGGCGTTCGTAGAAGCGAGGCTCGTCCTTGGAGTACTCGCGGTTGCGAGCGGTCTTGCTCGCGCCTGGCCACGAGGTGAACAGGCGGACCCGGATCTTCATGAGGGTGGAGCCGTAGACCACGCCGGGCAGCACTCTCCAGACCTTGCGGCGCCCCTGCTTCCCCCCGCGTACCCACACCCGACTCCCCTCCGGAAGTCCGTAGGCAACGACGTCGGCCGGGATCCACAAGCTCTGCCGGCAGCCCTGGCAGAGGTCCCTGGTGATCGGCGCCAAGTCGTCCTCGGCACGCTGCTCGAGGTCGGCGTCGCACTCAACGCAGAAGCCTGTCCTGGAGATCCGCTTCAACTGCGATGTGACCCGCTGCGCTGTCTCCACGTCCCCCTTGGATACCGGGGGAGCGAACCTCGACCCACGCTCTCGCATCCTTCGT
>CAYOTU010000550.1:0-2358 GCA_964406905.1 uncultured Myxococcales bacterium
GCCCGGCTACCGCAACTACTTCCTGGGCTTTCGGCCTGCGAGGTCGATCCCTTGATCTCTTGATCCCTTGTTCTCTTGGTTGTCGACAGGCCGGAGGCCTGTTCTTTGGGCCGAAGGCCCGAGCGACGCCGAAGGCGGCGTTTGGTCGTTCTGCGGCGTGCCCGGGCGTGGCGATAGCCGCCCGAGGCTGCCGTAGAACGACCGTGTCCGGAAGCAGGTCACGTCGAGTCTGCGCGGCTCCAACTCAATCAACATGGAGGTGTCGGTGTGCAACGGCCCCGGACAGGCCCGGCCTCTTGCATGCGTCTGTGCGTGCGGGGAGCCCTACTCCCCGCACAGCGGGAGTTTTTTCAGCGCGGCTTTGATCTTCGCGGCCATGGCGTCGGCATCCGCGTCCCGGGGGCAGGGGTCCGCACCCGAAGGGACGACGCGGTAGGTCAGGGTGGCCACCGCGGCCTCCTTTGGGAGGAGCCGCGCGGAGAAGCCGGTCCCGGGGCCGGCGAGGCAGCCCGCGGGGGGCCCCGCCTTTCCGAACCCGTTCCGCCCGGGGGGATCGGGCACAGCGACGGCCAGAACCCGGTACCGGGCGTTGCGCGGGAGCCGGATCGGAATCGCTGGGTCGGTGAACCAGCGGTTCGAGATCGGGGCCTCTGATGCCCAGTCCTGCATAGCGGTGCCGTCCTCGGCAAGCGAGTAGATCCGGATCCATGCAGGCCCTCGAATTACATCCACCACCAACTGGAACTCCGTCCCTTCGCATAGGACCGAAGGGGTCTTCTGGCCGATCAGGTCCACGCTGACGCTCAGGCCCTTGTCTCCTTCCTGGGCACCGTTCTTCAGGCCGGTCATTCCGTCAGAGAGGAAGGTCTCCGGCGGGGGCGTACAGCTTGTCACGCCGAAGATCCTCGGGTCGAACCGGAACTCGTGGATCGGCAAGAGGCCGGGCTTCTTCCGGTTCCGGTACCGGACGAACGTTGTGCACATGGGCTGGCCTGCTGAGCCCGGGGCGGGAGCGACCGTGAGGGAGATCTCCACGTCCCATGGCTCCTTGCGTACGTCCACCCACCGGAACCGCCTTTCCTTTATCCCGGCAAGGGCCTCCTTGAACGAGGTGTGCAGCAGCGAGCCAAACGTCTCCACCGTCTCAGAGTTTGCATCCCAGCGGGGCGGCACAATGCTGAGAAGGAGCTCTTTCTTTCCATACTCCGAGGGATCCGGGATCTTCAATCCCGCCCTGTGAATCTCCTCGACGAACTCCTTCGTAGCAGCTTGGAGCTGTGGATCCTCTGATGGTTCGGCTGGCATGGGTTGGCCGAGGGCGACCGGATCATCTGCGTAGGAATGTTCTCGCGTGGGTGGCGAAGCCATGGGAGGTATTGCGGTCTGCTGAGGACCCTCGCCGACTTGGCTGACTACGGCAGACGTATGAGCTGGAGGGTGGCAACTCAGGACATGGAGAAGCAACGACATGGCAATCAGTGTCTTCGTAAGTGCCATGTTCGTCCTCCGACCAAGTTGGCGTAATCATCTTCTCCGGATACTACCTCTGGCTCTCTGGTCTGTCTACACCAAGCGAGAGGTCTTTCTCCCTCAGTCTCACGCGTTGCCAGGCCTCGGCTGATCTGCTAAAAACAATCCATGACTGATGAACCCGACGCGACCTTCCGCGATACAGATGTCGCCGAAGCGCCAGGAACGGACGGGACCGCCCCGACGCACGTGGACCCCGACCCCACCGCGGAGGACCGGGGGGAGGACCGGGGACGGAGGCGCGGGGGGGGCGGAGCGGGGGGGTACTGCCCGCAATGCTTCAAGGTCTTCGAGTCGTCGCACGAGTTTTGCCCGGAGCATGGGGTCCGACTGGTCCGCAGGGGCCAGAGCCTGATCGGACAGGTCCTGGCGAACTACAAGGTAGTCCGATGGATCGGCGGCGGGGCCTTCGGCGATGTCTTCGAGGCCGTGAATGAGCTAATCGACCACCGCGTCGCGATCAAGGTGTTGCGGCCGCAGGCCACCCCGGACGTGACGGTGGTGCAGCGCTTCATCAACGAGGCACGGATCATCGCAAAGTTGCGGTGTGATCACACCGTTCGGCTCTACAACTTCGGCACCACGCTGGACGGGCAGCCGTTCCTGGCGATGGACTTTTTGAAGGGTCGGCCCCTGGACGCGATCATTCGGGACGAGGGGCCGATGGAACTCCGGCGGGCCGCGCTCCTGATCCTCCAGATCAGCCTCTCCCTCGAAGAGGCGCACGAGCATGGGATCCTTCATCGCGATCTCAAGCCGGAGAATCTGTTCGTGGTGGATACGCCGGGCGGGGAGGCGATTCGGGTCCTGGATTTTGGCATAGCGAAG
>CAYOTU010000551.1:0-2351 GCA_964406905.1 uncultured Myxococcales bacterium
CCCCGGGTCGACCCCCTCGAGGTGGTCCTCCAGCACCGCCACGTAGCGCCCTCCCCGCGAGAGAGCCGGCCCCCGCAGGGGCTGGGAGAACGCATGGGTGAAGGCCGGCGCGAGGGTGAAGACCTCCCCGTCCTCCGCCGCGGCCGCGGCGGGAACAAGGAGAAGGCAGAAAAGAAAAAGAACATCAGGACGTATCACAGCCGCGCTCCTCAAGGACATCCATAAAAAAGGGCGAACAAAAGGCCCAGGGCCTGCCACCCCTCGGCGGGGACGCTGGAGTCCATGACCTCCTCCTGCGCGCCCACAATCACTGGAGCCAGCAGAACAAATCCTAACGCCAGGACTGACGCCAGGCCCCTTCCTGGGATGAGCTTCTGGCTATGTCGGACCATGGTCGCCTCCGCCTCTTGTTCCCCGCCTACGGCTTCTGTATACTCCCGACATGCGGATCCGACCCATCCTACACCAATCCCTTGTCTGTTTCCTGGTGCTTGTTGCGACCGCTGTGAGTTGCGGCGGAGAGGGGACCGGAGCCAACGAGGACGTCTATTTCCTGGATATGGGATTCAGCTTCGGCAAGGATCTGCCTGAAGCGGACCTGGGGTTGCTGCCCGACACCCGGCTGGGCCAGGACACACACCCGGGCGTGGACACCCTGGTCCCAAAGGACACGGTCCAGGGGGAGGACACCACCGTCCCAAAAGACACCACTGTCCCCGAGGACTCCACCGTCCCCGAGGACTCCACCGTCCCCGAGGACTCCACCGTCCCCGAGGACTTCCAACTCAACGACGCGGGGCCCTGCGGCACATGCCCCGCTGACCACCCGAACTGCGTGGGCGGTATCTGCAAGTGCACACCCTTCTCGTGCACCGACGGCACCTACTGTAGCGGCGGGGACTGCGTCCCCTGCACAGTGGACGCGCATTGCGGACCCGACTGCGTGAGCTGCCCCTCCATGGGGCAGTTCTGCGGACCCGACGGCGCCACCTGCCTGGACTGCGACGACGACCACCTCTGTCCGACAACTCAGTCCTGCATCGAAAACGTCTGCACACCCTGTGAGGACCTGGGCTTCTGCGGCCCCGACTGCGTCACCTGCCCAAGCGAGACCCCAACCTGCCAGGACGGCACATGCGTCTGCACCGGATCCTCGTGCCCCGATGGGACGATCTGCGACGCGGGGGCCTGCGTCCCCTGCACCGCGTCTGACCCGGCCCACTGCGGCCCCGACTGCCTCGTCTGTCAGGGGGGAACCCCACACTGTCAGGACGGCGCCTGCGCCCTGTGCAACACCCCAGCCGCCTGCGGACCCGCATGTCAGCCCTGCGGGGGCGCGCTGGGCTACTGCACCCCCGACGGCGCCGCGTGCGTGGAGTGCCTGAACGACGGCCACTGCCCGACCCTCCATCACTGCGAGGGCGGGACCTGCGTTCCGGACTGCACCGCGCAGGGCTGCGAAGGAGACGCGTCCCAAAACGGAGAGAAGTGCAGCTCAGCGAAGGTCATCGGCCGCACCGCCGCTGCCGCCGGATACACCACGACCGGAGACACAGACAACGACGGCAACAACGACGACCTCCCCTCCTGGGGCGGCCCCGACTGCTGGGACGGGAAGTACGACAACTTCTACCGGATCTGGTTGAACGCGGGGGACCAGGTGACCATCAAGGCCGACCCAGACCCGACAGACTATGACATGAGCCTCAAGCTATACCAGGGAACGACCTGTGACGACGACTGGGAGGACGACCTCATCGCCTGCGAGTGGCACGAGAACGACGGGGCCTACGAGCAGATCGTCCACGCTGCCTCCCAGGATGACTGGTACACGATCGTGGTGGACGGCGCGTCGTCATTCTCGGACGAGTATGACTGGGGACAGTATCAGCTCGATGTAACGCTTATATGCGTCGATCAAGGCTGTTGCTGCATTTGATCTTCGGTCTTCGCTTTCGCTATCATGGACGCCAGACGTCGCACGAACTTCTCGACTCCCGCGCCGCTCACCGCGGAAATTGGCCGCACCTCGTCCATCCCCAACTCTACGGCGATGGCCGCTGCTTCTTTCTCGGGATCCTCCAAGGTATCGGCCTTGTTCAGGACCACCACCTCGGGACGGCGGATGAGATCGCTGTCGAAGAGCTCAAGCTCTCGCCGGATCGCCCGGTAGTCTTCCACGGGGTCCCGCTCTGTGGTCGGGTCCAGGAGGTGGACGAGAACCCGGGTCCGCTCCACGTGACGCAGGAAGCGATGCCCCAGCCCCGCGCCGTCCGCTGCTCCGGGGATCAGCCCGGGCACGTCCGCTACGACGAATGGCTCCTCGATGCCCCGCTCAACAACGCCGAGGT
>CAYOTU010000552.1:0-2341 GCA_964406905.1 uncultured Myxococcales bacterium
TCCACTCGGTCTGTGGCCTCCTGCCCCGGGACGCTGGGCTGGTGCCGTCCCGTCCCTTCCGCGCGCCACACCACACCACGAGCCACGTGGCCCTGGTGGGAGGAGGCTCGATACCTCGTCCCGGTGAGGTGTCCCTGGCCCACAACGGGGTGCTCTTCCTTGACGAGCTGCCCGAGTTCCCGCGCAACGCGCTCGAATCCCTGCGCCAGCCCCTGGAGGACAGGATAGTCCACATCTCCCGGGCACGAGCCGTGTGCGTCTTCCCGGCCCGCTTTACCCTGGTGGCCGCAGCCAATCCCTGCCCTTGCGGTTACCGTGGGAGCGAGCGAAACAGGTGCACCTGCTCTCCAGAGCAGGTGCGGCGCTACATGGGACGGATCTCCGGTCCCCTCCTGGATCGCATCGACCTCCACGTGCCCTTGCACGGGGTAGCCTTCGACGCGCTTGAGGCCAAGGCCGGGGGCGAGGACACCGCGACACTCCGGGCACGGGTGGAGGCGGCCAGGGCGCTCCAGCGGAGCCGACTGGAGGGAACCGGCGTGACCTGTAACGCTTTCATGCCGCCAGCCATGGTGCGTAAGACAGCGCGCCCTACCGCAGCCGCGCTGGAGCTCTTGCGCAGGGTCTTCGACGAGCGCGGCCTGTCGGCCCGGTCCTACGATCGAATCCTCAAAGTAGCCCGCACCATCGCAGACCTGGAGGGACAGGATACCCTGGGCATACCCCACGTAGCCGAGGCAGTACGCTACCGTGAACTGGATCGGGTCCTGGATTCCTAGGGGCGTGGGCCGAAGGGTGACGCCATGAAGTTGCCTCCAAACCAATCCGAGCCGCGACCAAGCCGAAGGCGCAGGTGTCGAGCATTGTGGTCGGTGACAGCCGGGCAAAACTTGACCCATCTGTGCAGATCTCAGGGGTTGCAGATGTCAGCCTGCCAGGTCGTGGGGGTCGTTGAGCTTCGAACAATCCACCGCCTTCCAAGGCGGACGTGGGAACGCGCTGCTCGCAGCGCCGCGGGTAGCCGCAAAAACGCCGCGGCCGAGTGACATGGCCAGCGCGCCGGCCCCGGCGAGGCGCAGGAAGACGCGACGTATCATTTCCACCTCCCGTAGATCTCTGCGCCGCAGTCTGGGCAGCGCCCATACTTCAGGCGATTCTCCAGGATCCGGTAGCCCGACCGCTTCACCAGAGCGCGACCGCGCCCCGGACAGGACTGGTTCGGGCAGAAGGTGCTCTCCCCGTCGCGGGAGCGAAGGTTACCCACGTACACGTACCTCAATCCCCGGCTCAGCGCCAGGTCCCGGCTTCGCTCCAAGGTCTCCGCCGAGGTGGGGGGCAAATTCTTCATCTTGTACCGAGGGTAGAAGCGGGAGAAATGCAGCGGGACGTCCGGGCCGAGGGCTCCAATCATCCAGTCCACGAGCTTCCCCACCTGCTCCGGGGAGTCGTTCAGGGTCGGGATCAGGAGGTTCGTGACCTCCAGGTGGACACCATACTCCATGCATAGCTCCAGGCACCGCAGCACCGGCCGCAACGTTCCCTCACAGTATTTTTCATAAAAATCATTATCGAAGGCCTTCAGATCCACGTTGGCCGCGTCCACCAGGGGGAGCAGTTCCCTGAGCGGCTCCTCGTTGGCATAGCCCGCTGTGACCAGGACGTTCCTGAGCCCCGCGTCGTGGGCCGCGCTGCACGTATCCCTGGTGTACTCGAAGTAGACCAGGGGCTCCGTGTACGTGTAGGCCACCGATGGACAGCCCTCCCGGGAGGCCAGCGCTACCAGATCCGGAGGCGGCAGATCATACGCGGAGGTCTCCTCGGGCACGGCCTGGGAGATCGACCAGTTCTGGCAGTTGTGGCAGTGGAGGTTGCAGCCCACGGTGGCCAGGGACAGGATCTGGGTCCCGGGCAGAAAATGAAACAGGGGCTTCTTCTCGATCGGGTCCAGGTGGAGCGCGCAGGGGTGGCCCCAGGTGGTGGCCACGAGCTTGCCGTCCAGGTTCACCCGGATCCCGCAGTCCCCGGTGCGGCCTGGGTCGATGCGGCAATATTTCGGGCAGAGCTGGCACTCGACCTGGTTCATTCCGGCCGCGCTTCCTTCGGGGCCAGGAGCAGGAGGAGGCCGCCGGTCAGAGCAGCGCCAGCGCCGCCTCCCAATGTCCCGAGGCCCCCGTGGTAGAGGTCCCTCGCCTTACCGAAGTCGGATACGTAGTCTGAATTCGCCGTGTCATGGGAAGCGTTCGCTTCCTTCATGCGCTGCGCTCCCATGCCGGTCAGGACAGCCCCCGCGACCAGGGCAGCGCCCCCCGCGGCCAGGGTCACCCAGCCAGCGACACGCAGG
>CAYOTU010000553.1:0-2338 GCA_964406905.1 uncultured Myxococcales bacterium
GGACCCTGTTCGGGTGCGACATCTGTCAGGCCGTCTGCCCGGAGAACTCCACCGGGCCTCAGAAGCTCGACACCGAAATGCTGGCCCCGCTCAACCTTGATCCTGATTGCCTCGCGGCGGAGCATCTCGAGCGGATCAAGGAGGGGGAATTCCAGGCCCTCTTCGGGGACACCCCCATCGCTCGCCTTGGCCTGGACGGATTTCTTCGGAACCTGCGCGCTGCGCGAAAGTGAGGTCTTGCGCCTCTCAGGGAATGCGACCTTCCAGTCTGTTACCAGGTCATCTTCAGGGTCCCACAGAGGGAAGAGGCAACCACCCGGAAGGGAAGCCAACGCGCTGAGGGCCACGGCAACCGTAGCGCGCCGGCGGATGCGCTTCCAGCGGGCCTCGTTTGAACGGCGGGCCAGCCTCTTCGCCTCCTTCCATTTGCCCGCCCTTGTCTCCTCCGTTGCGATGAGGGCAGCGAGGCTCGGGTCTCCGCTGAAGCGCCGCCCCATCACCCGCAGGTCCCGTAGGTCCTGCTGGGCCTGGGGGAAGCCTCCGTCCTCCTCATAGTGGTCCTGAAGCCAGGACAGCGCGCCAACACGTTCGATGGTGGGGGGCTTCGCTGGCAGAAGGAGGGCCCAGAAAACGAGACCGGCCAGCCCCATGGTCCCCAACATAACCAATGGTCGCAGGAGGCGGGGGCCATCCTCAACGACTCCCGCGCCGATGCGCCAGACGAGCCAGGCCAGGGGCGGAACCAGTGGCAGCAGGGCCCACACACCGGACAAGCCAAGGCTGTGACCCAGGGTCCGGGATCCGTATCCCTCTGCGAGAAGGGGTAGGGTGGCTTCACGAAGAGGGTTGTAGAACGCGGAGGGGAAGCCCTGAGTGACCCAGGAGCAGCTCCCGGTGACAGCGATGGAGACGAGGACCAGCCCGGCTAGTAGGAAGCGGACTCCCAAAGCACTTGTGCGTCTCAGCGCGGCGACGCCCAGGAGTATCAGGAACGCAGCAAAGGGTACAAAGCCCACGATGTAGCGCGGCCCCAGGGTCCACCCACCTCGCCAGAGCGAGTGGCAGGAGATAAACAGGGTAAAAAGCAGCACCACCGCAACCGAAGTCCACGCCGCCCCGGTCAATCCGAGCAGCGACCGAAGCCCGAAGGGCGCAGGTGTCGAGCCTTTTCCGATCCTCCGCACCACCCACGGCAACCCCGCCAGTGCGGGCACTATCAACGCCATCCAGGGGGCGAAGAAGAACATCCCGTTGTATGGGGCTAGGAATGAGCCCCCCAGGTTCTCCCATTCAGGTACGCGCAGGCCCATGAAGCCGTATGCGATGTCCTTGACGAACTGTGGGTTCTCCAAGGTGACGTACGCTGTGCGCCAGGGTGCGCCAAAGGCCGACGTGTGAAACCATCCCATGAGCAATGCTGGCCCAATGCAGCCCACAGCAAAGAGAACAAGCCACGTCCATCGTCGATTTTGCAGACTACGGACCAGGATCAGAGTGCCCACCGCGGCCGCGCCAACGACCGAGGGATACTCCACCACCACGGACATAGCGGTGGCGAGTCCACCGAGGATCAGCAGCAGGGGTCGGCGCGCCGCCACCTCGTCGCGGCTGGCGGTCTCGGTCAGTGCGAAGCCGGTGAACAAGAGCACCGCTGTCATCTGGTGCCCGGCCACCATGTGGGAATAGGTCAGCATCATCGATCCGAGGCCCAGCCCCAGGGTCCCCACGTCCAGCAGCCAGGGATCCCGAATCCAGCGGGACGTGTAGCGTCGGAACCCCCAAAGGAAGAAGAGCCCCGGAATCAAGACCAACGCCAAGCGCAGGAAGAGCGTGACCGCTCGGTAGTCCTCGGTGTCACCGATCAATGTATAGAGCGCGTACGCGGGTACAGCGAGGAACGAAGTCCCGGGGGCCTTGGCCGAGTAAAGCGGCCCAGCGCAGTTCGGGGGCTCCAGGTCCGGATCGTCGCAGACCAGGGCCTTGTCGTTGACGTAGCCCCAGCGTTCATAGACCGAGCCCTTGTCCTTGAAGCTCCGGAGCCGGCCCTCGCGCTGGCCGATTTCAAAGGTTCCGTGGTCCACCATGGCCGCTGTCATGTAGATGCGGACCCGCTCGTTCGGGTTGTTGATGGGGAAGTAGAACAGGGGATAGAGGTACAGGAGCGTGAGCGCGGCGAAGAGGACCGCTGTCTGTGGGGCTGGCCGCCTCATCTCTTACTAGACATCTGCAATTCCTCAGATCTGCACAAATGAGTCAAGTTTGCTTTCCCAAAAATGAAGAATTCTCGTGGGTTGGGCCGAAGGGTGACGCAGTCGGATGCGAGGGCGAGGTGGTCCTG
>CAYOTU010000554.1:0-2323 GCA_964406905.1 uncultured Myxococcales bacterium
CACAGGTGGCGTTGGTTGTGCATGCGTCTCCGTCCTCGCACTCCGTCCCGTCCGGCTGCGGCTTGTAGCATTCCCCGGTCCCGGAATCGCAGGCGTCCTCGGTGCAGGGGTTACCGTCCGCCATACAGGTCGTCACAACTCCGGGCTGGCATTGCCCGCTCTGGCACGCGTCCCCGGTGGTGCACGGGTCGTCGTCGTCGCAGGGGGCCCCGTTCTCCTTGAGGATCCCGCAGTCCCCGGTTGCGGGGTCGCAGGTGTCGGTGGTGCACTGGTTGCCGTCGTCCGGACAGCTCAGGAAGATCCCGGGCATGCACTGGCCGGCCTGACATGGATCGTTCTCAGTGCATGGATCTCCGTCGTCGCAGGGGGTGCCGTCCTCCACCGGCACCGGCACGCATTGCCCCGCGTCGCAGGTGACGGAGTGGCAGGGCGGGAGCCCGAACTCCAGGCAGTCCCCGGTCGTCTCGCATGGCGCTGCCGACTCGCCTTTGCATACACATTTATCCGAGCAGGTCCCGAAGAGCCCCCCCTCTGTGAGGCAGGGCGCGCCGGGGGGCTCGCATTCCTCGTCCCCCTGAAGGACCATGTCGCCGCATTCCTCGGGCTCGGTCGTGCAGACGCATTTGGAGGAGCAAACCTCGTCCGACAGGCAGCCGTCCGGGTTCGCGGCGGGGTCGCAGTCTTCCACGGGGACCGGCTGATCAACCGCCCCGTGGATCGTGGTCTGCGAGGACTGGACCTTCCCGTCCCCGCAGCAGTCGCAGGGGCAGTCCGCCTTGTTCTGCATCGGTGCGTTGGGCGTCTGGGTCTTCTTCGTCTTCTTCTTGACCTCGTCCTCAGCTTTGTCCTTGGCCGCTTTGAAGGCCTCGGCGGGGCTCACCTTCCCGTCGCCGTCGATGTCGTATTTGCCCGGGTCCTTCATCGCGGCCATCATCGCTGCGGAGAAGACGCCGACGCCGCCGATCGCCCAGGCTGGATGGTTCCCCGCGGAGAAGAAGACGCTCCGGCCCTTGTTGTCGTTTCCGAGCTCCTTCACGTGGGGTGCCCAGGTGCCCGAGTAGCAGGACTCGAAGATGATCGACTGCATGCACGCGGAGGAGAGCGTGGTGCACTCCCCAGCGAGGAGACGGCCGCCCGGGCAGGCCTTGAGCTTTGCGAGGGACTTGAACATGTCTACGGCCTTGAGCTTGCGCTGGCTCTTGGTGGCCCCCGGGAAGACCATGTAGCCGCCGTCCTTGTTGCTCCCGTGCGCGTTGACGAAGACCACGACCTCGTCCATGCACGCGCTTGTAGCGAAGAAATCCTCTATAGCCTTCAATGTGTCTGCCGGGGACTTCCCCTTCACGATGCCCCCGAAGCTGTATCCGTTTTTCTTCAGGAACTTCGCCATCTTGCTGGTGGTGATCCTGATGATGTGGTCGCTGCCTTTTAGGTCGCTCCCAGCCACCACCAGCGCGTGCCGCCCGATCTTCACCCCGCAGACGTCTTCGTCGGTGGGGGTGTCCGGTCCGTCCGGCGTCGGCTCCTCCGGGAGGGGCACCTTGAACTCCACGTCGTCCACGATCGAGTCATTGGCCTGGATCCAGTGGTCCTCGACCTCGCCGTCCCCCAGCGCGCCGGCCCCGAACCATCCATTCGGGACGGGTGCGTCGGTCAGCGCCACCCGAACCCAGAAGGCTCCGGCCGCACCCGCCTCGGTCGAAAAGACTGTCAGGTCCAGTCGGATCTCCTCCCCCGTGCCGGGTGGGAGCGCGAGCGGGTGGTTCCGCACCGCCCACTCCGAGTTCGCGTCTTCATGCCAGGATCCGTCCCGATCCCAGTCAACCAGGATGTTCACATATTGCGCGTCCGGGCCGTCGGCCTCGACGGTCACCCGGACGAAGGCCGTATGCCGGACCGTGCCGTCCGGATGTCGCCAGTGGGCCCAGATGAGCCCGTCGTCTTCGTCGCTATCCGGCAGGTTCGCCTGCCCGTCCGGGTCGTTTGGGTCCTGGGCGCCGTCCTCGACGGACAACGCCTTTCCCAGGAGGAGCTTGCCCGTCGCCTCGGTGCGCGCGCCGTCGCTGGCCAGCCGGGTGGGGAATGACCCGATCGTGCCGTCCGCGTATGCGGATCCCGCGTCGGGCGCATCCCCGTAGTCACCGGCCTCCCGGTCGGCACCCCCGTCCGGCGCAGCGTCTTCATCGCCGAACGGCAACATGGCCGGCGCTGGACGCTGGACCAGGACAGCGGGGGGCAGCATGGTCCCGAAGTCCGGCGGCCCGTCCTCCTCGATCAGCTTCGTGTCTCCGCCCACGGTTGGGACGAGCGTGTAGCGGACGTT
>CAYOTU010000555.1:0-2322 GCA_964406905.1 uncultured Myxococcales bacterium
AAAAAGCGGATCTCGAGTTGGCGCATGACCCGTGGGACCGTGGCTCGGTTCATTGCAGGGAATACGCTGGACGAGGCGGTGGCCAGCGCAAAGCTTCAGATCGAGGCGGGATTCAGCCTGACGATGGATCACCTCGGGGAGGCGGTCCTGGATCCGAACATCGCGGATCAGGCCCGGGACGAATACGCTGGGCTGATCAACCGGATCCAGGCCGAGGGACTGCGATCGACCGTATCCTGCAAGCTGACCCAACTCGGTCTCTCCCAGGACCCCGCTGCCACGGAGGCCCGGATCCTGAGCCTGGTGCGCCTGACCCAAGACACAGGCTCCATGGTCGAGATCGACATGGAAGATCATCCCTACACCGACCTGACCCTGGATATCTACGAGAAGGCCCGAGCGATCACCCCGCGGGTGCGTGTCTGCTTACAATCATACATGCACCGCACGCCCGAGGACCTCGAGCGCCTCATCGGCATCGGCGGTAACATCCGTCTGGTCAAGGGAGCGTACAGTGAGCCCCCGGATGTGGCCATCCAGAAGAAACACCTGGTAGACCAGGCAGCCGCTGACCAGATCGAGCGCAGCCTCTCCGCCGAGGCCCAGTCCAAGGGCTTTTTCATCGCTGTGGGCAGCCACGACGAGTCCCTTATCAAGCACGCCCTGGACGTGGCAGCGGGCAACGATCTGCCCAATGACGCGTTCGAGTTCCAGTTCCTCCACGGGATCCGCCGGGAGCGGGCCGCACAGCTCGCCGCGGACGGCCACCCCGTGCGCCTCTACTTCCCCTACGGCTCCCAGTGGTATCCCTACTTCATGCGCCGCCTCGCTGAGCGCCCAGCGAATCTCATGTTCATGATGAAGAACTACTTCTGATCAGGAATTCCCGACGACCGAGACCGGGAAATCAATGTTTCTTGCGTTCGCGGAGCCTCACAGACGCATAATCATCGAGCGTTGGTTCTCAGGATCAGACGAAACGCCTGGTCAGCCCGACGATATGGTGCTGACCGCTCGCATCAATGAATCCAACCGCGCTGCCTTCCGCTGCAAGGCCCCCTGCAGTTCTTCCCGGATCGCCTCCTTCAGACGGGGCACCTCCACCGGCTCATCGTGATCCTGGGCGTACGCAAGCATCCGCCGACAGTCCTCGAGATCTGTCTCGGTCAGGCGGGACAGCTTCAGCAGGACGTACAGGGTGGCGGTCGGACGAAAAATCGTCGTTTTGGGGCTGCGGGCCAGGGGCAGGAGTTGCTCCCCGACCCCCTCCTGCCGCCGCAGGAAGTACGCGCCCGCTTGGTTGATGGTTTCCACCGGGAGGCCAAGCTCCTCCGCTATCTCCATCAGGACGAGGGTCTGCTCCTGGGTCGCACCCGGGGGGCCGACGATGTCGATGTCCACGGTGGTGCGGTACTCGATCCCCAACAAGGGAAGGACTGCCCCGCCGATGAGGATCCAGTCACCCTCGAGGCGCTCAAGCGAGAGTGCGATGAATTTTGACAGGGCTTCGCGGTTCAAGGGCTCCATGATCTCTCCCTACAGATACTCTGCCAACGTACGCCGCGCAATGCGCGTCAGCTTAATCTCGCGGCCCGTCCAGGGATCATCGAGGATGCCCGAACCGCGGACCACACGCGCCAGATGACTATAAAATACCCGCGGAAAATGATCCCGCAGGGCCAACAGTAATGCTCGGACCGCGTCCCGCCGACGCCCCTCCCCTGAGCGCACCGTCAAGTCGGATAGCTCTGCGACCGCGCAGTGCAGGTGGCGCGCCAACACCTCCGGGCTACGCTCCACGCTACGCGCCTCCCGCTCGAGCAGGGGGAGCCCCAGGGCACAAAGCGCGTCCCAATCTGTGGACTGCTCACAGCACTCCAGGTCGAGTCCGAGCACATCCAGGACACGCAGCAGCGTCCCCAGGGATGGGTTCGCCCGGCCCGCCTCCAGGTTCTGGAGGGTCGCCCGGCTCACCCCAGCCCTGGAACAAAGGCTGGCCTGGGTAATCCCCAGGCTGCCGCGACGGACTCGAACAACTGCCGACAGGGGCTTCATGCCTATTATATTAGGCCCGATCTTTGGCCAACGCAAGATGCGTCTCCTCAAAAACCATCCGGGGCCCGGGTGGCGGCCACGTTCAGGTTCATGATGAAGAACACGTTCTGATCGGGTATAGTGCCGCCTCCAAAGGAGATCCTGAAGGAGGAGGACGGACATGGGTGCATTTTCGGGGCCTATCACGGCCAATGCGTATCGGGTTCATGGGATCCCCGGGGACTGGCCCCGGGTCTTCGAGGAAATGACCCGGGCGCGTTTCAAGGA
>CAYOTU010000556.1:0-2314 GCA_964406905.1 uncultured Myxococcales bacterium
GCTCAGACAAGCGCTGATGACGCCGAGGCTGGGCATTTTTACCCTGGGGGTCGCCCTGATGGCAGTCTCGTGCGCGGCTACAACCACCGAGCGCCTCGGCTTGCCTCCGTTGAAGACGGTGTCGACGGTCGACCTCTCGCGCTACGGAGGGCCGTCTCAGCCCCGACGATCGCATCGGCAAGACGAACCGGAAACGCAGCGGCTGTGGGAGATGTGCGAAGCCTGTTCTCAGGCCTCGCCAACCGCCCCCCCTACATCCGAGACAACAGTTGAAGAACTTTCGACGAGAGAGACAGGAGGTTGACGATGAACTTGCAGAAATACTTCGAGGAGCACACCGGCCTCGGCGTGCTGAGCACCGCGGACAAGGAAGGCCGCGTCAACGCCGCGGTCTTCTCCCGCCCCCATCATTTCGAGGACGGGACGGTCGGCTTCATCATGCCCAACCGGTTGACCCACAACAATCTCCGGCCATGAGCGAAAAACCAGCGTAGAGGGAGACACGGACATGAAGGTTACCGCCAGAAACCTCGCGGCGATTGAGA
The DNA here is from genome assembly GCA_964406905.1 of uncultured Myxococcales bacterium. Classification (GTDB taxonomy): domain Bacteria; phylum Myxococcota_A; class UBA9042; order CAIXZC01; family CAIXZC01; genus CAZNWW01. Next base: position 546 of record CAYOTU010000556.1, read on the forward strand.
TCGTCGATGACCAGGAACACCCGGTCCGCATCGGCAGCGCGTGGAGGGACCGCCCCGCGCTGCTCGTGTTCATCCGTCATTTCGGGTGACTGTTCTGCCGCGAGCAGGTCGCGCAGTTGCGTGACGTGTATGACGAGATCAAGAGCAGGGGAGTGCGGCTGGTCGTGATCGGCAACGGCCAGCCCTGGCAGGCCAAGGCCTTCCGCGAGGATGAGCGCATCCCCTTCGAACTCTGGGTCGATCCCGAGATGAAGGCCTATCGGGCCGCCGGCCTGCGGCGTGGCCTTACCAAGGCCGTGTCCAGACGCAGCCTCGGACATGCCTGGCGTGCCATGCGCGGCGGCTTCCGGCAGACAAAGGTCCAGGGCGATCCCTGGCAGCTGGGCGGCGTCTTCGTCATCACGCCAGAGGGGGAGACGGTCTACGGCCAGGTGAGCCGCGAAGCCGGAGACCACGCGTCCATTCCAGAGGTGATGGAGGTCCTCGACCGCCTCGACTTCATTCAGCAGGGTAGGCCCGCTTTACAGGGAAGGGATTCATGACGTCCCCCCCGCTCGCTTGTGAGACCGTGCTCTGGCGGGGGTGCAGAGTTCGAGAAAGAGGTTTTCGTCGATGGTCGCCAACTCGCGCTTCGCTGCCATCCAGACAAGCTGCGCCGCGACGTTGTTGAACCGGCGAAGGTTGCCGTTGGCATGGTCAGCCAGCGCGGTCATGGGTAACTCATCGCTACCAACTGGTTTGCATCACACCCCCGACAGTCAGCGCCCGCCCCTGGACACGGCGAGGTTCGATGCGCATTTTGGGGCAGGTCAAGACAGGAGGATCCTATGGAGCATAGCAAGAGGAAGTTTCTCAAGTTCATGGGCAAGGGCTTCGTGGTCCTCGGCTCGGGGATGATCGGGATACCCCTCGGCGCCTGCAGCAGGGATCCCATATACGAGGATCTGAGGGATCTCGGCCCCGATCTCCTGGACGATGCCCAGGTGGAAGAGATGAGCGAGCCGGAAATCGAGGAGTTCGTGGCCCAAGTGGACGACGCGGCGGAGGCCTACGACGCCGAGGGTAGGCAGGACACCATCAGCCCTGAGGACAGCATCGAGGATGCGGTGGAGGTGGGGGATGTCAAGCCCCGGATCCCACCGGGACAACATCTAGTGGAGACGCAGCCCGTCCTCGGCAGCAACTCCGATCCCCGGAGTGTCGAGAGCTGGAAATTCTACGTGAAGGGCGAGGTCGAACAGGATCTCGAATTCACCTGGGAGGAGTTCAACGACCTCGACCAGGTGGAACAGATCTCGGACTTCCACTGCGTGACGAGTTGGACGATGTTGGACATCCCCTGGGGCGGTGTCCGCGTATCGACCCTCCTGGCTATGGCGGGCCTCACGGACAAGGCCAAGCACGTGATCTTCGACTGCGAGCACGGCTACACCACGAACATGGATCTGGCGGAGGTCCTCAAAGACAACGTCCTCATCGCGATGCGGCGGTTCGGCGGGGACCTCCCCGACAAGTATGGCGGCCCCGCCCGGGGGCTTGTCCCGGATCGATACGGCTACAAGAGCGGAAAATGGGTCATCGGGCTGCGCGTCGTCGAGGTCGACGAACCAGGCTTCTGGGAGACCAAGGGCTACAGCAACACCGCGCTCCCTTGGGAAGAGGATCGCTACTCCTAAACAAGCCCTCCCCGCCAGAGCATTCTCTCCTGAATAGAACCCTCGTGATCCGCAATAAATAGCGCGCCGGCCATTCTGGCGTCGTCCTGATGT
>CAYOTU010000557.1:0-2314 GCA_964406905.1 uncultured Myxococcales bacterium
CGTACGGATCTGTGGGAGCCCCGGGTGGGAAACTGCCCGGGGCCACCCGGCCCGGGGGTACAGGTACAGATGGAATCAGTACCCGACGATCGGGTTAGGCGTTGAGAGACTAGCTTATAGTCGATAGTCTCCTAATCGTGAAGCTCTCAGGGGACAACATCGACGAGATTCTGGCGGCGTTGGATGGCCAGCTCCGTCTTATGGGAGAGGGCCCGGTCAGGGTCGTTGTGTGTGGCGGCACGGCGTTGGCGGTGTTAGGCCTCGTGGACCGGACGACAAAAGATGTGGATGTCCTTGCGTTCGTCCGGGAGATGGGGGACGAGACGGTCCTCGAAAAGGCGGAGCCCATGCCCGACTGGCTCGATAAGGCCGCCGCCCGGGTCGGACGGGACTTCTCGCTCCCGACTGGCTGGTTCAACGCCGGACCCACGGGGCAGCTCGACCTCGGGTTGCCGGAGGGGTGCATCGGGCGCCTGGTGCCGATCCGGTACGGGGACGCGCTGGAGGTGCTCTACCTGCATCGGATCGACCAGATCCACTTCAAGCTCTTCGCGGCGGTCGACCGGGGCGGCTATCACACACAGGATCTCCTGGGCCTGGAGCCAACCGAGGCGGAGATGACGGCCGCTGCTCGCTGAGGTGCTCACCCAGGACGTGTCCGAGCCGTTCAAGGAGCTTCTGGGACAACTGCTTGTAAGGATCGGATATGAGCGGGTCACCGAGGGACTGTAGCGAAGACCTGTCCAAGGTGCTCCAGGAAATCCTGTGGCGACAGTGGGGTGCGCTGGGGGTATCAGCTCACGGGGCGCTGGAGGAGCGCTTCGTACTCGACGTCGAGGCGCTGATGGTAGCTACCTTCTCGAACGCGCCGCGGGACGAGCGGCTGCTCCGATCTTCCCTGGAGTGGCTCTCGGCCCATGGTCGCCTCGTCAGCCGGTCACGGCTCCTGCGGATCGGGAAAGCCTGGGCCGACGCGGGGAGGGAGTACCGGACGGTTTCTTCAGCCGTCTCGATGAGATCCTTCTTTTTGCCGTCCTTTCTCGGCTTCTGATTTGATTTGGTTACGATGCCGGTAGCGACGAGCAGAAGAGCAACATCCTTGTTGGAAATCAGATCGGAGGGAGGCTTGCCGATCTCTTCGATGTTTTTGCGTCGCCACCGGAGACCCGCTACCACTACTACCAGCCCGTGTTCGACCCAGAGCCGACCGACGGAGACCTCTTCGAGGAGGGTGCGCCGTCGTAGCCGTTGAAGTCGGTCACGCGCACTGCCGGGCCGCCGCCGACCGGGATGACGAAGATGTTCGCGAACTCCAGGTTTCCCTCGTTGGAGCTATACACGATGTGTTGCCCATCCGGGGAGAAGGACGCGTCGGTGTCGTCCCACTCCCCCGACGTAACGCGCCGGTGATCCGCGCCGTCGGTGTCGCAGGTCCAGATGTCCCAGCGGCCTTGCTGGTACCGTTGATAGAGGATGAGGTCGCCGGCGGGGGACCAGTTAGGCTGGCGACAGTCGTCGCTCTCCCCGGTGAGTGCGAAGTAGCCTTCCGTGCCGTCGACGCGACTCTTCGTGATGACGCCATGGCCCTCCACGTCCAGCGGGTGGGACTCGAAGACGACCCATTGCCCGTCGGGGGAGAACGAGGGCTCGTAAGCCATGAAGGCATCGCGCGAGGTGACGGCCTGCTCGTCGCCCGGGGCGCCATCGGCTGGGATGACGAAGATCTCGTCGTGGGGCTCACGGGAGGAAGAGAACACGATCAGCCCCGTCTGGGCATTCCACGCGGATCCCGGGAGGCTGACGTTCCCGCTGCCGTCCGCCACCAGGGTGCGCAGCCCATCCCCGTCCAGGTCGCAGACGTACAGGTCTGCGGGCCCCTTGTTGTAGCCCTTGCGGAAGCGAGTGAATACGACCTCGTCACCCTCCGGAGACCAGGCCCCGTTCTGTAGGCTCCCCGTGATGGATACGGGGATCTGCACCGCGTCGTCCCCGCGGACGAACTCACGGGGCGGCTCACCCGAATCGCAGCCCAGGTGCAGGGCGATCGCAAGGACGGCGATGATCTCCGAGACGTGACGCATGAAGTCCACCTCTGGGCCAACGTGTACCGACAAGAATGAGCTCAACCGCACGCTCGGGACGCACAGCAGGGTGGTGACGCCAGGATGTCGCCCACGGCCAGGAGCTTCAATCCGTGTTTCTCGCTTCCTGTCCAACGTTGGAGCCCCGGTTCTGGGCTGTCAAGGAGCAGTACCGGACAGAGCAGCCGTGATCGAAATTGTCGCTCGGCTCAACACGTCTGGTTCCGTTCAAG
>CAYOTU010000558.1:0-2292 GCA_964406905.1 uncultured Myxococcales bacterium
AGGCCCTGGACCTTGTCCGAGGTGGAGTTGAGCGCTGTCACAAGGATGAGGGGCACGAACTCCGAGGACATCTCCTTGAGCTGACGGGTCAGTGAGAAACCGTCGCCGTCGGGGAGCATTACATCCAGGTAGACCAGATCCACAGGATGGCGGCTGAAGAGCGCCACGGCCTCACGGGTGTTCTCCGCGCGCAGGACCGAGGTGTAGCCTCCGCTGGCCAGGTACTCCACGAGCAGCTCCATGCTGCCTGGGTCGTCCTCGACAGCGAGGAGCAGGGGGTCGTTCGCAGGCGTCATGCGGTCATTTCGTCAGGCCGTTGGAGATGATAAGCGGCTTCGTCGGGAGACCGGGCATCCTGTGCAGTTCCACCAAGCCCTTGCGGAAATCCTTGTCCCGCCGGGCTACGATCACCATCATGGGTCCGTAGCCCCTGCCCACTGTAACGGGGTAGATCACCGATGTCTTCCGGTACTTCCGAAGGCTGGGGAGCTGCTTGCCTCGAAGGCCGAGTTTCTTCAGGGCCAGGTTCATTTGCCCCACCTCCTTGGGGCGGACCAGGATCACAGAGGGACGCCGTGTTTTTTTGAGGGCCTGGACGAAGCCGCCCACATCAGCGAGGTCGTAACGCGCCTGGAAGGGGCCAGCGAAGGTTGCGCGGAAGAGATCCTGGGGCAGCTTGGCCCCAAGCACCACCGCGGCCGCCGCCATGGCGCGGAAACGCGGCGGGAAGAGCTGGTCCGCCTTCTGGAGCGCCACATCCAGGAAGCTGCCGCCGAAGGCCCCCGGTGTGGACAGGAAGGTCTTCAAGTCCGGGATCAGGGCCCGAGCCAATTCATCGACCGCGTAGGGGTAGGGGAGCGTCGGCTCGAAGGGGGCCAGGGTAGGGCCTGTGGCCAGATCCGGAAAGCGTTCCTTCAAGAACAGGACCTGCCCTAAGGCTGTGGTGAGCGCATCCAGGAGGAGGCGCGGTCGGTCCGGGTTCACCAGGCCCGAGCGGCCAAGGATCCGCTGGGTGATGCTGCGCCGCTCCGCATCGGGGAGCCTTCCAATCATGTAGCGCACCGCCTCGCCCACGGCCACGGCCATCTGCTTGACCACCGCCTCGTCGTTTTGCACCGCCTCGACGGGCAGGGGCAGGATGACGTGGAAGCCCACGAGCGCAGGCAGCGCATCGGTGTTCCCCGGGGGGGCCCAGAGCGCGTCCACGGTGATCTGCGCAGGCATCTCGGTTACGCCGAGGAAGGCCTTGACCTGGGTGAGGAAGCCCGACGGATTCGCCAGAGTGGCCAGGATCCCGACATGGGTCTCGAAGTGCTTGAGGTGGGCCGTCTCCTGCTTCCAGTCTCCGTGGGTCCCGATCTTCTTTCCGAAGTGCTTGATTACGGCGAAGATCGTCTCTTTGTCCTTTGCCTCGATGGGCAGGGTGTTCATCGCTGCCTTGAGGCCCGGGATCTCCAGGAAGGCCAGGAAGTACTGTTGCGCCGCGGTGGTTTTTCCGCCGCCCAGGAGATGCAGCTCTTCGCTGCTCGCATCAGCGCCGACGCTGGACAGACGGCGGCGTACCCGAGCGTAGCGTTCGAGCATGTCGAAATCTTCCTCGGTGAGGCCTAGCTTATTATCCCAATACGCCCGGTAGCTGGGGGATGTTGTTGCAGGATCCCACTGGGACATCTGGTCGATCATCCACAGGAGATTGGCCGCATCCGCGGTCTGGAATTTGAGGGACACCGGTCGCGCAGGCGCTGCCTCTGATAAGAGGGAGAGCGTCACGAGCAGCGTTAAGAGCGGGGCCAGGGTTTTCAACTCACTCCTCCTTCGATAGGACCGGTGCTGAAGGACCGAATCACCGATGAAGGTACACCGCGGCAACCCGCGAGACAAGCACCAGGAACTCGGTCGTTGCCCGAGGTCTGTTTTCATGCCACATTGAGCCCACATGGACCTGGTGATTCAAGACCGCTATTATCTGCTGCGACTCCTCGGGAGAGGAGGTATGGGGGTGGTGTACTTGGCCTGGGACGCCGTCCTGGAGCGCTACGTTGCTGTGAAGCGGGTCCGGGGTCCGGCCGAAGGAATCATTGACAGCGGCGAGAGCTGGCGAGCTTTGAGGGAAGAGGCCCAGCTTGTCGCGCGGTTTCGTCATCCCGGAATCGTCAGCGTCTTCGATTTCGGTGCAGTGGGCCCCGGAGGTAATTATGCATCGCCTGTTTCCTTTGTTGCTCCTGCTTTTCGCTTTGTCAGTGATCGCCTGCGATATCGGGGAGTCTCCTGATCCCGCGCCTGCTGCCGAAC
>CAYOTU010000559.1:0-2289 GCA_964406905.1 uncultured Myxococcales bacterium
CCAGAGCAATGCGATGCCGTAGAGCAGGAACGCCGAGGCTAATGCTCCTGCGAAGCGGTCCCCGGCAAGGTCTCAATGTACGTCTGCGGGGTCACGGCCTATGACCGTTCCCACATCGGTCATGCCCGCTGCTACGTGGCGTTTGATGTGATCTATCGCAGCTTGAAGCACGCGGGGCTCGACGTAACCTACGTCCGCAACTTTACTGACGTGGACGACAAGATCATCAAGCGGGCCAACGAGCTGGGTGTAGCGTCCCGAGACCTGGCCACGGAGAACATCGGTTACTACCACGAGGATATGGACAAACTTGGCTGTCTCCGCCCCGAGGTGGAGCCACGGGTCACAGACCACATCTCCCAGATCATCGAGATGGTCCAGGCGATCATCGACAACGGACATGCGTACGAAGTTGAAGGGACGGTCTACTTCGACATCGCAACCTTTCCCAGGTACGGGCAGCTCTCAGGCCGGAACCTAGACGACATGCAGGCTGGCGCCAGCGAACGGGTGGAGCAGGATCCGAACAAGAAGACCCCCATGGACTTTGTCCTGTGGAAGCCCTCCAAGGAGGGCGAGCCATCGTGGGAGTCCCCCTGGAGCGTGGGGCGGCCCGGCTGGCACATCGAGTGCTCTGCCATGAGCAAGACCCATCTGGGCGACACCTTTGACATCCACGGGGGGGGTAAGGACCTGGTCTTCCCCCACCACGAGAATGAGATAGCGCAGTCCGAAGCCGCCACGGGCGCACATCCTTTTGTGCGGCATTGGATGCACAACGGCTTCATCAACATCGACTCGGAGAAGATGTCCAAGTCATTAGGAAACTTCTTCACGATCAAGGATGTGCTGGACCGCTACCATCCGGAGGCCCTGCGACTTTTCCTCCTGGGCACCCACTATCGCAGCCCCCTCAACTTCTCCGACCAACATCTGGAGGAGGCCACCGCGCGCCTGGAGTACTTCTACGAGACCCTCCACGCGGTTGACGCGGCCCTGGACGCGGGTGGACCCGAGGGTGGAGAGATCCTGGGCGCCAAGGTTCTTGAGGGGCTCATCGGCCGCATCGAGGACGCTATGGCCGATGACTTCAACACAGCGCAGGCCCTCGGCTACCTCTCGGACCTGACAAAACTTGCCAACGAGACGGTCAAGCGAAAACGAAAAACCAAGGGCCGTATCGAGACCTTGCGTCGCATCCGCGAGGTCTTTGGAGTCGCGACGGAGATCTTCGGTGTACTGGGCAAAGATCCGACGACGGAGCTTGCGGAGATCTGCAGGCTCGACTGCATCCGCATGTGCATCGACGCTGCCGCCATCGAGGCGGGTATAGAGCGCAGGACAGCGGCGCGGCGTGAAAAGGACTTCGCTGAATCCGACCGGCTCCGGGACGAAATCTGCAACTGCGGGGTTCTCCTCATGGACAACCCCACCGGGACCAATTGGAAGGTCTCCAAGCGCTCCGACGAAGACACGGAATGACCGGCCAGAACATGGTACACGCGCCCCGGGGGCCCGGCTCGGCCCAGCTTCTCGGCCTGGCCCGGTACGGTACGTACTACGAGGTTCTGGGCCTGACCCGGGACGCGGCCTTCGCCGCAGTGGCCCGCCGCGCCCGGGAGCTGATTCTTCTGCTGGACAGCGCTGCGGAAGAACAGGCTGTCGATCTGGACGCTGTCGCATTGGAGGATGTCCGCTGGTCGGTCCGTGAAGCCTGGCGGGTTCTCTCCAATCCAGAGCTTCGGGAGCGCTACTCCCTTGGCCTTGCCCGACTCAACGATGACATCAAGGGAGGCCACCATGGCCCATCTCACGGTTAAAACCTATCCGTCCGAGGTGCTGAACAAGATCGCCGCCCCCGTGAAGACCTTTGACGACGGGTTGAAGACCCTGGCCGCGGATATGTTCGAGACCATGTACTCGGAGAGCGGCATCGGACTGGCCGCGCCCCAGGTGGACCGGTCCATTCGCTTGGTGGTCCTGGACCTGGCGGCAGGGACCGAGGAGCAGGGCTCACACCAGCTCGTCCTCGTCAATCCTGAAATCATTGAACGCAGGGGCGACGTCGTCTGGGAGGAGGGGTGCCTCAGTCTCCCCGGGATCCTGGGCAAGGTCAAACGATCCAGATATGTCAAGGTCTCGGCCACGGATCTGGACGGCAACCCCTTCGAGGTGGAAGGCGAGGAACTTCTTGCTGTAGCGCTCCAGCACGAGACAGATCACCTTGACGGGATCCTGTTTGTTCAGCGCGTGAGTCCGCTCCAACGCAAATTTCTCATACGGGAGTAT
>CAYOTU010000560.1:0-2287 GCA_964406905.1 uncultured Myxococcales bacterium
CATGGCCGCGGCCAGCTCAGCGGCATCGAAGGTGCGCTCCAGGACCTCCAGGGGGATCAGCGTTGCGCCTTTGTTTGCCTCAAGGATGGCTGCGTCCCGGAACGCCTTGTCCTCGTCGGTCTTCCTGGGCAGGGCGAACGCGTCCATTACTTTATTGAACACGGCTGTGTCCCGGTCCACTGCCAGGGAGAACCAATCCTTGAGGGCCTGTCCCTTCGTGCCGATCTCGTCCATTACAGCGTTCTTGTGCGTATGCCCCTTCTTGCCGAAGGTCAGCGCGGCGACCATGCTGGACAGCCCAGCGGACAAGGCCCCGGCCAGGGCCGCCACGGAACCGCCGCCCGGCGCGGGTGCGTCCGACGACAGCACCTCCACGAACTCCTTCGCTCCCAGGTCCATCAAGGGCGTCGGGCCTCTGACCACGTACTCGATGATCTTCTTTTCGGGATCAAAGGGGGTCAGCTCCGCTAGCCCCATGGACCGCACGGTGGTCTCGACAATCTCGCGCTCAGGCACGCCTGCGCACGCACCTTGCTTGCGTAGATAATGTACCCCGGCTCGGTAGACCGCGTCCCGGGGCATAAGTCCCACCAACTCGCTGCCCGTCACCCGGACTCCCCGCTCGTCCGCAAGGCGGCATACAGCGTCGAAGACCTCGTGGGGCGGCGTGACGTGGTAGTTGGTCAGGTTCATGGTGACCTGGGCACAGCCGTACTCCTCGATGTACCAGCCCGTGGCCTTGCAGTGCTGAAAGAGGCCTTCCTTTTTCAGGAACTTCCTGTCCGGTCCCCGAACCTTCTTGCCGTTCTTCCGGAGGAACCGTCCCTTCTCCCTGATCTCCAGGGCGATATCCTTGGCGATCTTCGGATTCCGGGTGTTGAGGTTGATGTTGTACGCTATCAAAAAGTCCCGCACACCGATCTGGATCGCGCCGGCCTTGGGCACGAACACGTTGGGGCCGTAGTCCGGCGCCCACTCATCAGTGCCGAGTTTGTCCGAGAGGGCCTCGTATTCGCCCTCGCGGATCTGCGCCAGGTTGCGGCGCTCGGGCCGTGTGGCAGCGTGCTCGTAGAGGTAGACCGGCGCGCCCAGCTCCTCCCCCACCCTACGGCCGACCCGGTTTGCCAGCTCCACGCACTCATCCATTGTCATGTCTGAGACCGGGACAAAGGGGCAGACGTCGCACGCACCCTGCCGGGGGTGCGCGCCGCTGTGTTTCGTCATGTCGATGAGGCCGAGCCCTGTGCTGATCGCTTGGAACGCTGCCTCAGCGACCGCGTCCGGCGGTCCGACCATGGTGTAGACGGTGCGATTGGTGGCCGCACCGGGATCCACGTCCAGGACGGTCACACCCTCCACCGCGGCCATGGCCGCGGTGATCGCATCGATCACCTTTCGATCCCGCCCCTCGCTGAAATTGGGGACGCACTCGACAAGCTTCATTTCTTCCTCCGGGGATCAGGAGCGAGTAGGGCGCTGCGCCTACTTGTTGGCGGGCTTCTCATCTGTGGCCTTGGGGGCCTCGGTCGCCTCTGGCTTGGTCTCGGGCTTGACCTCGGGCTTTGCTTCGGCAGGCTGCACCGGGGGCCTCTTGCCCGCACCGAGAATCTTTTTAGCTCGGTCCGCTACCTTGGGATCCGTGTCCTTCGTAGCCTCCTCGAGGAGGGCCTGGACCTCGGGGACCTTGCGCGCACTGGCAAGGTAGCTGACCGCGGTGAGGCGCACGTAGGACTTCTCGTCGGTGCTCATGGCCTTCTTGAAGTGTTCCAGGGCCTTGTCGGTCTTACCAAGGTGGAGGAGACCGAGGGCAGCGTCCAAACGAACATGGGCCTGGGGAGCATCGAGGGCAGCGTTGAAAAACTCCTCAGCCTCTGGCGCGTACTCGTAGTTGCCGTCCTTCAAGCCCTTGAAAAACGCACGGCGCAGTGCGATCCCCATCTTCTGCAGCTCCTTGAGCTTCGGCGTGGCAACATCCTTCTCTCCCCACTGGAACAGCATAATCGCTGCTTCGCTGGAGATGGCCAGATCTTTGGCCTCCATGAGCTTCTTTAGGGTATCCACCAACTCGGCCCGGGGCTTGGTTCCCAACGCGCGGATCGCTGTGGCGCGCTCGTAGCCGGGCAGGGCCTCGTCCAGGATCACCACCTTGAGCTTCTGCAGGTCCTCGGCCGTGTCCGAACGCCCCAGACGGTAGATCTCCTGGACCCGCTTCCGCCGGTCTTCGATCGAGGGCTTTCCGGTCTCGGCCTTGGGCTCCTCGGCCTTGGGCTCCTCGGCCTTGGGCTCC
>CAYOTU010000561.1:0-2284 GCA_964406905.1 uncultured Myxococcales bacterium
GCGGCGAAGCACCAGGACAGCGAGCAGCAGGAGCGCCAGCCACCAGCCAGGCAGTGCGGAGGCACCAGCGGAACAACCGCCGGATTTTGCTGACGGCAGATAGTATAGCGGCGCGGCAGGACCGGGTGTATCCATCGGACCCGGGCCATCGCTGACCGCTCCGTCCCCGGTGATCTCTGGGATCTCTGGAATGCTAGTCTCCTCGTCTGCTCCGGCGGTCTCCGGAGTGGAATCGAGGTCCTCGTCGTTCTCCAGAACCTCCTCGACAACTTCCTCCACCACCTCGACGGGCCACTCCACCACGTCGGGTACGAACTCGACGACGTCCACTGCCTCCTCCACGATCTCAGGTCCCGGCTCCATGGGATCCTCGCAGATCGTGACGCAGGGCCCCTCGCCGTCCGCGGGGCCCACGTTGTTGGATCCACCGCTGTTCAGGCCGGTCTTGACCCACTCATAGGCCTCGTTGTTGATGAGGATCGCTGCGTGTTCAGCGAAGGTGTCCAGCTCATGGTTGAGCGCACCGGGGAGGATCGACCCCGCCTGGGGCACGATGATCTCGTCGAACTCGGTCCAGATGCTGGTGTAGAGGATGTCCTCTCCCGGCGTCGTGTCGCACGCGTTTAATTCAGCGAGGAACGGGTTGTCCTTCCACGCGTCCTCGCCGAGCCCGATGCACATCTGCTCCGCGCCGCAGGAGAGGGGGTCGAGGCACGCTATGATGGAGCCATGGTTGGCTCCGGCCAGCATCACGACATCGTTCACAAACTTGTAGCCGCAGAGATACTTGATGTAGTAGCGGCAGTCCAGGCCCCCCATGCTGTGGGACAGTAGATCCACCTTGTCCCGCCCGGTGATAGAGCGTATCTCCGCCACGGATGCCGCTATGGCCTCAGCGTGGTTCGGGTTGCAGCCCACCACGCTGTCGAAGGTCTGGCCGAAGAGGTACTCCGGGGGCCAGCCGTCAGCGATGAGCTTTCCCTCGATTGAGGCCCAGGTGGCGAAGTCGGGCAGGAAGTAGCCGTGGACCATGAGGACAGGATCCTTGGAATAGTCCGCAGCGCAAACCGATTGTATCGGGTTGAGGACAGCGAGGCACAGCAGGGTGGACAGCAGGACCTTCCTCATGACGGGCATTCTACCGTAACGAGCAGCCCCACGCCAGTGGTTGCTAGAGGCCCTTCCACCAGTCCACTGTGCGGGCGAGGCCCTCCTCGAAGGATGTCACTGGTTGGTATCCCAGCACCGCCTGGGCACGGGCGCAGGTGAAGTGGAGATTTCGGGTCATGAGGCGGGCGAGGTAGCGGGTCAAGGGTGGGCGGTGGCGGGGTCCGAAGGGCAGCCACAGGGTCTCCGCTACTGCGGCTGCTGCCCGCGCCGCGCTGATGGGTAAAGGCCGGTACCGCAGGTCGACCCCGAGCTGCAGCGCGATTCCCCGGAAGTAGTCGTCCCATGTGAGGCGGACGCTGTCCGTGATCACAAAGGTTCCGCCGACCGCGGCCGGGTGGGTCACGCAGAGCCGAATGCCCTCCGCCAGATTGGGCGCGTATACCGTGCAGGTGAGGTGCTTGGGATCCCCGGTGACGGGCATGACGCCCTTTGCAATGACCTTGGCCAGAGGCGGGAAGCCCCGGGAGTCGCCCTCGCCGAAGGGGACCATCCCCGGACGCACGATCACCACATCCAGGAGCCCGTCGCGGTGCCGCTCCATGAGCAGATCCTCGGCCAGGACCTTGGAGCGGGCGTAGGGGTTGCCTGCCGGATCCCTGGGTGCGTCCTCGTCACCCCCGTCGAAGTCGCCGACCCCGTGGACAGCGAGGGAGCTGACGAGGACGAAGCGCCGCACGTCCAGCGAGGCTGCGGCGTCCGCGAGGCTCCGGGTGCCCATGACGTTGACCCGCCGGTACCACTCGAAGCGTCCCCACTCGGACACAAGCGCGGCCAGGTGGACGATCGCGTCGCAGCCGTCCAGCGCGTCTACCAGATCCTCGGGATCGAGGAGGTCCGCTATGACCACCTCGCCGAACTCCTCCATCCCATCCGTCGGGGTCCCTGGCTGGCACATGGCCCGCACCTGGAGGCCGGCCGCGGCCAGAGCCCGACATACATGTCGTCCCAGGAAACCGTTCGCCCCTGTTACCAGGATCGTCATGGGGCCAGCAGCACGCAAGAGAGGTCCGTGGCCGCGCCTGCTGCGAAGTGGATCAGGACCACGGGCCAGATGGAGCGCGTCCGCCAGGCGATCCAGCCCAGGATCGGCCCGGCGACGACCGCGGCCAGGGTC
>CAYOTU010000562.1:0-2268 GCA_964406905.1 uncultured Myxococcales bacterium
CACCGTCGCAGGCGACGGCCCCGGAGAGCAGCACCACCAACGCCAAAAATCGTCCTGAAATGTACATCGCCTCACCTCGTCCCGAATCAGGAAATCGGCCCCTTGCCACCATCGCATGGTGCGTGGTGTCCGCGGATTATTTCGATTGTATATCACGTCGGTCCGACGAACATGGTAGAGAACGTCTCGGTCCGGGATCGACCATTGCGAGGAGCATCATGAAGAACCTGACCCTCTGGATTGCCCTGGCGGCCCTGGCCGCGCTGGGGCCGGCAGCCTGCGGCGCGGCGGGCGGCGGCGGTGGCGATGACGACGCCCCGGACGGCGGCGCGCCACAGGACAGCGTCGGATACCCAGCGGACGCGCTGGGCGCCTGGACCATCGTCACCCTCGGCGACAGCCTCACTGAGGGGGTCGGGGACAGCGAGTGGACCGAGGACGGCCTGCCCGTGGGGTATCCGGGCCGCCTCGAGCAGCGCCTCTGGGCCCGGGGCGTCGGGGCCGAGGTGCTGAACCTCGGGCGCAGCGGGTGGACCTCGGTGGAGCTGGTCCAGGGGAACCCCTGGGACGATCCGGACACGAGCCAGCTCGACTTGGCGCAGCCGCTCCTCGACGCCGCGGTCCAGGCGGGGCGGGACACCGTGGCCTGCCTCTGGATCGGCAGCAACGACCTGTTTAGCCTCTACGGCATCTGCCACGCGCCGGACAACGGACCCTGCGAGGAAGAGGATCTGGAGCAGTTCGAGGCCAACATAGACGCGGCGCTGGATAGGCTCACAGCGACGGGGGCGACGGTCTACGTGGCGCTGCTGGACGACCAGTCCCTGCGGCCGGTCCTCGCGGATCCGGCCTACGCTGACTCCTTTCCGGAGATCGAAGCCGCGGATCTCGCGCTCATGGCGGCCCAGGTGGTTCGCTACAACGACACCATCGAGACCCTGGCGGCCCAGTACGGCGCCCATACGGTGAGCTTCTACGACACCACCCTCTTCAGCGATCCCGCCACCCTCGACGAGGACGGCAACCACCCCAACGGCACCGGCTACGATATCATCGCCGGGATCTGGGACGACACGCTCGGTCTCTGAGTGGCTGAGGGCTCCGGTCCTCCGCGCGGCCGTCAGTCGGCGACGGGGGTCCGGACGCAGTCGTAGGTCAGGGCGATCCGGCGCCTATCGGCAGGCCTCTCGCGTTCCGTCGAGATCGTAGTTCATGAGGAGCCAGTCGAAGTCCATCGCGTTGGCGTCCTCGCAGAAGTCCTCCAGGTCCAGCTCGTACTCGACGCCGAAGACTGCCTTCCCGGCCTCGATGAAGGGGAGGAGCATCCCGCACTCGTTGTACTCGAAACACTGCTCGTTGAGGGCCCAGTCGAAGAAGTCCACCAGGGCGGGGATCTGGGCCAGGTCGTTCTTCAGGCCGACCGAGAGGTCGCGGGCATGGGCCGCTTCGGCCAGCCAGCGGTTGAACGCTATCTGGTCCGCGCCGGTGAGCGGGAATCCGGACTTGTTGTCCCACCCGTCGACGTTGTCCGGCTCCACGCCGTCGCAGCCCTTGGCGACGGCCATGTCCAGGCGCGCCTCCATGAGCGGCGCGAGGACGTCCAGGGCCCGGACGTCGAGCCACTTCTCGTCCGCCCAACCTTCGAGGGTCTTGCCCTTAACCGCGGCCGGGAAGTCCCCGGCGTCGGCGCGCCAGTTCTCCCGGCTCCCCGCGCTGAAGTAGCAGATCACCACCCGCCCCTCAGCCTGGAGCGCGGCGATAGTCTCCGCCGGCGTGTCGAAGAGGTCGATGTCGTACATCGCCACCTCGAAGGACGTGTCCACATCTCCGGAGAGCTGCCACTGCCAGCTGATCCCCGGCGAAGGCCGCCACCAGTCGCCCGCGGGTCCGGCGGTCCGGTCGGGCTCGAAGTCCCCCCCGCTCCAGGCGTCCCAGGATTCTCCGCCTCCCGAGCCCGAGCCTCCGCAGGAGGCCGCCGCCAGGGTGATCGTGACCAGGAACAGGATGTGCGCTCGCATGATACCTCTCCTCGCGATGTTCATAAGGGGGCCTCTGTCATTCTTAGATACGGAGCCCGCGTGCGCCGGGACCGGAGACGGTTCCAGCCAGCGGCGGGTCCCTTATTCTAACCGGACCAAGGGACCGCGACAACGGGAACGTTTCGACCGCGGGCTGCGGTGCGGTTCTCGGTCATCGGGCTGACCCCCTCTGTCCGGCAGCCCTGACCGAAGATCGGGTAAACCGTTCTGAGCAGTAGATTCGCGTAGC
>CAYOTU010000563.1:0-2264 GCA_964406905.1 uncultured Myxococcales bacterium
GGGAACACACCCCGGATGGATTTTTGCGGAGCACGGGGCTGGTGGCCCGTCGAGGTCGGCTCGCGCCATGAGGCGAAGTCAATGATGTCGAGACGTTGTCCACAGCAGGAGGAGAATTTGTCAACACCCTATCACGATGTGGGAACGGAGAGGCGCCGCTGGAGCTGGTCCTCGAAGAGGGAGGGAGGGTCGAGGCTGTCGCCCTCGCCGAGGCCCTCGATGAAGTCCTCGGGCTCGGTGCCCTCGGCCTCGTCGTTGAAGGGCCCGTCGTCGAGGGTCGTGATGGGCGTCAAGTCGCCCGAGGTGCCGATGACATAGCCCACGCCCCATTGCCGGGAGACCAGGGTTCCGTCGCCGTCCGAGTTCCAGAACACACTCTCCGTCGCGGTGTGACCCGCTCCGGAGCTCCAGTCCTGGCGGTTCACCGCCTTCCACCCGTCATGGATGGTGCACGAATCGATGAGGTTGGCCATCGCCAGGAAGTGGTGGAACTCGGAAGTGCCGGTCGCCCCGAAATCGGGGAACTCCTTGATATCGACCTTGAAGCCCTCCTCGGTGAGGCAGCGCAACCAGACACAGCCGGTAACCCCGAAGCTGTAGTTCTGGATGAAGTTGTGCCGGCCCGCCCGGCCGATGCAGTCGCGGAAGAGCACCTCGTTGCTCGACTGCACCTCGAAGAGATAGCCGCAGCCGCCCCCACCCCGATCCTGGGCCTTCTCCATGGTCGTGTCGGCCACGGTGAAGCGCTTGCAGGTGTGGATCTTGATCCCCCCGTTCTGGAGATGCGCGTTCGCACCGTCCCCGCTGGTCGGGGCGACGGGGGACGGGAAGGTCGCCACGTTGCGGATCCATCCGTCCTTGACATAGTAGACAGCGAGCACATGGACCCGGTCGTTGGCCCAGGCCTCGTCCCAGCCCACAGCGTTGGAGAGACCCAGGTCCTCAATGCCCACCTCGGAGATATACCCGGTCTCCTTCCGGAGGCTGGCCCCGTCGGACACCATCGCAGGGTAGCGCAGGGGGACGTCCAGGGTCACGACGTGGGGGGAGGACGAGGTGTCCACCGAGACGACCTCCCGGCGGAAGAAGGCCTGCCAGGTCCCGTTCAGGACAGCCCAGGTCCCGGTCATGCCGTGGGCCTCGACGAACGCGTCGGTGATCACCCAGCCCACACCGACGTCGTCCCCGGGCACCAGGCCCGTCGCGTCCGCGACCAGGACCGTGGAGTCCCATGGATCCCCATTCTCCGCGAGGGGGAACTCCCCCGAGGCGGCGACCGATCCCATCACCCGGATGTGGCTCTTCTGGGTCATGTCCTGGTGCCTGGTGAAGTAGATCCGGCTCTCCTCCGGGCCCTCGCCCCGGAGGACGACCCCCGACGCGGTAACGGTCAACAGGTCGTCGCAGCGGTAGAGGCCCGCAGGAAAGAGGACCACGCCCCCGCCCGCGGCCTCGGCCGCGTCGATGGCCGCCTGGATGGCAGCGGTGGAGTCGGACGTGGCGCTCGGGTCTGCGCCCTGCTCGAGGACATCGAACACGGCAACCCCGTCCACGGTCGGGATGGGGATCTCGCTGTTGTGATAGCCCGCGTAGGAGAAGTCATGGACGAAGAGGCCGTCGACCGTCTGGAACCCGGGGGCCCAGTCCTCGGGATAGAGGACGCTGCGCCAGGGGTCGGCCAGGCCCGCGTCCACCTCGGGATCCGTATCGGCCGGAGTGTCGGGGCCCGCTGCATCGACTTCCGGGATCGTGTCCGGCGGTATCGCGGCGTCCGACGTGTCGAACGGTGGCCCGGTGTCCGACGTGTCGAACCGGGGCGCTACGTCGGTCCCGGTATCCGAACCAGTGTCCGTGTCCGCCGGGGGCGGGGGCCCCGCCTGCTCGGCGGGACAGCAGGCGAGGCCGCACACGATCAAGAGGAAGACAACCGCAGATACCCTTCGCATCTCTCTCCCTTCCAGGCGCGCCGTCCACGTCGCCAGGATACGCCATTCACGAGTCGAGAGCCAAGGGCAAAGAGGGCTTCGCCAGTCGGAGCGCGCAGGCGTAGAATATAGGATTGGGGCGATGAACCAGATGATCTGCGGGAGCGCGATGATCCCATGTTAACATGGACTTGTCTAGTAGTAGTCGTCATCTTCTACCAGGGCCCACTTGGCGGCCGATCGGATTGCTGCGTCGCCCTTTTCAGAAGCTTCCCTGAGCGCTTGCCTCGCGCTGCCTGTTCCAATCATCGAGAGTCCTGCTATGGCTGCTGCATATCC
>CAYOTU010000564.1:0-2253 GCA_964406905.1 uncultured Myxococcales bacterium
CGGCGTCTACATGACTACCTCCTCTAAGCGCCGTCGTGGCGCACCCCCTCCCACAGACAGCGGTCTCTAGTCTTCGTCGAGTCCTTCCTTGATCTTCCTGAGAGCCTGATCCGTAAGCTGGCGGGCGCGCTCCCTGGTGACGTTCAGGCGGCCGCCGATCTCCTCCAGGGTCCACGGGCCGGCCTCGGCCATGTCCAGCGCGCAGGAGACTGCTATCTGGCCGACCTCGAACCCGGGAAAATTGTACTTGATCCGTCCGGTGCGCTGGTTCACGTCCAGGAAGAGGTGGTAGCGACAAGAGACGAAGGGGCAGGGCCGCGGGACCATCGCGCATTCGGCCCGGCACTTCGGTCGTGCGGCCACCGCACCTTCGTCGTGATGGATCCGGACCTGGGGCCGCTCCTCCGCCTCGACTTCATCTTCCAAAACAGCGTTGGTCGCATCATGCTCCTGCTGCTCCCCGACATCGTCCGTGTACATCGTGCCCCTCCCCGGTACCGATCTGATCGTTGTGATTTGAGTCCCCTCAAGACAAAACTTCCCAAAATGCGCTGATCCGGTCAAGTGTCAAGGTATACTGATCATCATTTATTTTCTTTCCCTTTGCATTCAGCCGGTTACCCGTCAGCCAAAGCACCTTGGTGCCGACAAGATCATTCGATTTGGATCTGATTATACTGATCCGGGTGATCCAAACGCGCCCATGAAGTCCCCTGAAATCCACCCCGGAAACCTTGCCTTAAACATTTGAATTTGCTATGTTTCCCCGCGTCGAGCGCTATCCGTTCACGAATCATTGGGGGTTTTTCATGAAGAGACAAATCAAGACCGCTATTTTCGCAATCATCCTGGGCAGTTTCGTGATCTCCTGCGGCCGCGCCAATGGCTCTGACCAGCCCAAGGCGGGCGGGGACGCGGAAAAGGCAGTGGATCCGGACGCTAAGTTCTATTCCTTCACCCTTACCCCTACCGCGGTCAACGCGGGCGAAAAGACAAAGGTCACCGTGACCGTCGTCCCCGCCACGGGCTACAAGTGGAACAAGGACTACCCTGCGAAGTTCACCGTTTCCAGCGAAGGGGATCTGACCTTCTCGGCCACGGAGTTCAAGTCCAGCCGAAAAGACATCGTAAAGCAGGACAAGGAAGCCACGTTTGCCCTGGACCTCGTGGCCGCGACGGCCGGCCCCCACCCGCTCACCCTCAAGGGCGGCTTCTCGGTCTGCAACGAGACCTCCTGCAAGATCTTCCGCAAGAAGGTCATCACCCTGAACCTGGACGTCAACTGACGGTCGAACCCGGGAGGTGCGCGGTGGACGGCAGGGACTTCATCTCCGAGATCTCCGGCCGGGTCCAAGACGACTTTGTCGCGTCCCGCCGTTTACTCACCTTCGAGGAGTACCTCGATGAGGTGACGGCACGCCCGGCGATCCTCCTCAGGAACGCGGCCCAGTACCTGGACGACGCTATCCGCAGCTTCGGCAGCGAGGACCTCGACCGGGCCTACGGCAGCGTCCGCCGGTACCACCTCTTCGACATGGACGCGTCCGGCGGACGGGGGCGGGTGATCGGCCAGGAGGAGGTCCAGCACGCGCTGGTCGACCACGTGGAGGACTTCGCCCGTCGGGGACAGGCAGCGCGGCTGCTACTGCTCCACGGGCCCAACGGCTCTGCCAAAACCTCCCTGGTCCAGGCCCTGGCCAAGGCCTTGGTGGAGTACTCCCACGGGGAGGACGGTTTCCTGTACCGCTTCAACTGGATCTTCCCCACCGCGGCGACACAGGGGAAGCACGTGGGCTTCTCCTCGATCGGGGGCGATCAGGGCGGCACCACCGGCTCCTACGCGCTTCTGGATTCCAGGGATATCGCCGCGTCGATCCCAAATGAGCTGCGGGATCATCCCATCTTCCTGCTCCCCCGGCAGAGTCGGCGGGAGTTCCTGGACCGCCTCGTGACGGAGGGAAGACTTCCAAAAAACTTCAACCTCTCGGTTCACCTCCTCAAAGGAGACCTGGGGCCCATGTCCCGGCAGATCTTCGACGTGCTCCTCACCGCGTCCGGTGGCGACCTCTCCCAGGTGCTCCGACATGTCCAGGTAGAGCGCTTCTACATGTCCCGCCGGTACCGCCGGGGCATGGTGACCATCGAGCCACAGCTCCACGTGGACGCGACGGCCCGGCAGCTCACCATGGAGGAATCCTACGCGAACCTCCCAGCGGTGCTGCGGCACCTCTCCTTCTGGCAGTTCTCCGGTGA
>CAYOTU010000565.1:0-2236 GCA_964406905.1 uncultured Myxococcales bacterium
TTGCGCGCCTTCCGAGAGCAACACATCAGCGCCCTCGGTGCGATCTGTTTATTTTGCGGCGGACCCTAACAGATTTGAACGCTATCGACTGAAGGTGAAGCCCTCGGGGAGCTGGTCCTCTGTAGTGTCAGCGAGGGCCCACGCGAGATCCTGGATCGTGTGGGTGGGCTTTCCCGTGCGGAACACGGGGCGCACCCGGAGGCCGATGGACGGCTGGCCGGGACCCACCATGTAGCCCTTGAGCAGGGTCTTGACGTCCGTCCCCGGGAACTCGACGTCCACGAAGCGGATCGGCTTGTCCAGCGTGTTGAACGCGCCGGAGCGCTCGGTCACGATATAGGTATAGACCTTCGCTACCTCGTTGGCCTGGCTCGTCATGTCGACGATGGAGTTCTTGCCGAGGCAATCCGGGCAGTGGATGCGGAAAGGCATCCAGATCGTTCCGTGGCCAGGGCAGTCAGGGTTGTCGCAGCGCGTGCCCAGAAGGCGAGCCTTCTCCGACACGGCCTGGAAGAACGGAGCTTCACCGCCATAGCTGTGGATGTAGGTCATGTTACGGGGCTTGGTGACCCCGGCCAGGTTCCCCGCCTCGTCCTTGATCGGGGTGCCCTGCTCGATCTGGTGGAACGCTCCCTCGGGCGAGTACCTGCCGTTCTTTACTTTGACGGTTCCCATCAGTACACCTCCTTCTTGAGCAGCGCGTCCGGATCCATCAGGATCGTCGTGGTGACGTGGGAGCCCACGCCAGCGTGGCTGACGGCCATGCCGCGCTTCGCACCCTTGACCTGCAGGTCAATCCAGTCGCTGGGCTTCTCCTTGCCGAAGGCCTTCCAGCGGGCCTCGTCTCCGTGGAGTTCCCCGTGGCGGTTCCAGATGTGCAGGGCGACCTCAAAGGCCTGCATGATCCCCGTCGCACCCACCGCGTGCATGTTGCCGATGAGCCCGCCCGAGAGGTTGCTCGGCAGCTTGCCGGGCTGGCCTGTCTTCGGGTTGATGTGGTAGCAGTCGCCGCTCTCAACGTAGTCCCGGCCCTCGCCATAGGGGCGGATGCCCACGTCCTCGTAAGTCTGGACATCGGAGATGGTGAACGCGTCGTGCAGCTCCACGATGTCGAAATCCTCGTTGGGATCCTTCACGCCGGCCATCCCGTAGCCGAACAGGGCCGCCATGCGCGCAGCGAGGAAGCCGGTGAAGCCCGGGTAGCGTTCCCCGCCGGGGAAACGCTCCCCGAGGTCCTTGTACTGCTCCGCTGTCTCGTTGGGCAGCAGTGGGATCTCCATATCCCGCCGGTCAGCGGGGCGTAAGGTATGGGTTCCCGCACCCACGTAGACCCGCAGGGGCTTCATGTGGGGGGACTTCTTGTGGATCTCCATGGCCGTGTCTTCGTCGCAGAACACCGCGCAGGACGCGCCGACGCTCATGAGGCAGCAGTCCAACGCGCGGAGGGGGTCAGCCACCATCGGGCTGGCGAGCACATCATCGACCGTGATCCGCATGGGGGACTGGGCGAAGGGATTATGCACCGCGTAGCCGTGGTGCTTCACCGCGATCTCTGCGAGGGTGCGTCGGAATGACTCCTCCTTCTTGCCGAAGATCTGCCAGTAGCGCTGCGCCATGGGCGCATAGTAGCCGGTGTAGATCTGGCCCAGGAAGGTCTCCCAGTCCTTGTCCGCCGCGCAGGCGATCAGGAAGTTGCCCTCGTCCGTGGGAACCTCGTCCATGCGCTCCCAGCCCATGGCCAGCGCGCAGTCCACCTGGCCCGACGCGACGGCCATGGCCGTCGTAAGCATAGTGTACCCCCCCGTTGCACCACCTGTCTTGATGCCGATGCCGGGGAGGGGGTCCAGGCCCAGGCGGTCATGGATCACGGCCTCGCCCAGGAGCTGATCTCCGAAGTGATCAGCGAAGTGCCCGTAGAGCCCGAACTGGATGTAGCTCTTCAGCTCCAGCGGGGTCATGCCGATCATGTCCGCGGCCATGGTGAACGCGTCGATGACCAGCTCTTCGGTCTTCTTCCCGGGGAACGCCCGTCCGAACTGGCTCATTCCGCCCGTGACCATGTACACAGGGCGTGTCTGCTTCGGTATCCGAAGCTGCCGATCAGAGAAATGGATCATCCTCTACCTCCTTCTATTGACAGACGCTAAAGACATCCTCCCAAGGCCGCTGCGACCAAGCCACTGCATGGTGGCGGCCGCGGCCAGGGGGAAGAATCACACAAGGATGCCGCAATGCG
>CAYOTU010000566.1:0-2229 GCA_964406905.1 uncultured Myxococcales bacterium
ACCTCCAGGGGAGACCTCTGATGCGATGGTCAGCGCTCATCCTCGCCGTTCTTATCGCCGCCTGCTCCTCCAAAATCTCCACCTCAAGCAATCCGGAACACAACCCCGACGTTGCCTCGACGGACCTCACCTTTACGGGTGAATGGCGCACTGTAGGGCCGGACAATGCCCCGGACCCAGGCGCTTGCGCGGGAGATATGGACGGGGACGGATACGGGCCGGGCTGCGACGCTGGAGATGACTGCGACGACACCAACCCCTTCTTCACGACCTACTGTCCCCCCTGCGACAACGGAATCTACCCGGGCTGCCCCTGCTCTGAACCGAACAAAACGATCCCCTGCTACAACGGGGATCCAGTGTTCCTGGGCGTCGGGGTCTGCGTCAAGGGCGACCAGACCTGCCTGGACGGACATTGGAGCGCTTGCGTGGGACAGGTTGAACCCTCCGCCGAAGTCTGTGACACCCTGGACAACGACTGCGACGGCTTGACGGATGAGGGGGTCCTGTCCCCCTGCGGGGACTGCGATCCCCTGTGCACTCACACGGAGGCGGGACCCGACGGCCCCTACCCCTTCGAGCTGACCGAGGAGAACAACGACGGCGTCGCGCTCACTCTGGACGGGGAGATCATCCTGGACTCGTCCAAGTCCAGCCTCCAGGCGATCTGGATCGCCAACTCCGCGGAGTACACCGTCTCCAAGCTCTCAACGGTGACAGGGCAGGAGCTGGCCCGATATCACCTCTGCACGGACCCCTCCCGTACAGCGGTGGACCTCTTCGGCGATGTCTGGGTCGGCTGCCGGGGGGACGGCAAGGTCGGCAAGATCTCGATCGGCGAGTTGGGCTGCATCGACAAAAACGATGACGGGGATATCTCGACTTCCCGAGACGACGACGGGGACGGCGTGATCTCCACGGGGGAGATGCTCCCCGAGGGCCAGGACGAGTGCGTCCGCTTCGTGGTCCAACCCGACGGCGGCGAAGCGGCCCCCCGGGCCCTCGCAGTAGACAAAGAGAACCACCTCTGGGTCGGAATGTCCCAGACCGACCGGTATATGCGCTTGGATCCGGAGAACGGAAGCGTGGTGCGCCAGTTCGATGTTCCCGAGGGGCACTTCCCCTACGGCGCGGTGATCGACAAGGACGGGATCCTCTGGGCCTCCCACCGCAATGGGCACACCCTCGCCCGTATCGATCTAAACCAGGATCCGCCCGCGCAGGATTACTTCACTCCCGTAGGATGCGTCGAACCCTACGGGATCGCAGTGGACGCGGGTGGGGACATCTGGCTGGGGAACTCGGCGTGCGACGACGTCCTCCGGTTCCACCCGGCCACCGAGACCTTCACCAAGGTCCCCATAGACGTGGGCCTGGGCAACACCCGGGGGGTCGCTGCGTCACAGGAGGGCTTCGTCTGGTTCGCGCACCACACCTTCGGCACCTGTGAGCCGGGCCGCCACGTCACCCGCATCGATATCTCGAACAACTCCAAGGAGAGCTTCGCCTTGGCAGATGCCACCACGGGCCCGGTGGGCGTCGCCCTGGACTTTGACGGACACCTCTGGGCCGTCAACCAGTGCACCTCCAACGTGACAAAACTCAACGCCGCGACGGGTGAAATCGTCGGGACCTACCCCGTGGGCCAGCATCCCTACACATACAGCGACATGACCGGATACTCCCTACACTCCTTCACCAACCCCATCGGGTACTACAGGCACCTCTTCGGCGGCTGGGGGATCCGGGTGATCTGGACCGGAGTCATCATCGACGCGTCCCTGGCCGGGGGAACGTACATCAAGGTCAGAGTCCGCAACGGAATCACCCTGGAGGAGGTCCTGACCAAACCCTGGTCCCCATTCTTCGGCCCCTTCCCCCCGGACCAGTTCCCCATCGATCTGACCCCCCTCGATTTGGTCGGGCAATACCTCCAGGTGGAGGTCTCGTTGTACTCCGAGGAGGAGGGCGTCTCCCCCCTGATCAAGGGCATCGAGATCTCCTGGGAGTCGGAACAGGAATAAAAAAGGCCCCGGGAATCCCCCGGGGCCTCATTCAGATGAGCCGTTTACCGTCCTGCTCAGGACCGGCTAGAACAACCGTCAGAGCAATGGGCCACTCTCGGAATCTGGAACCTGGTCATGTGAAACCTCCTGGTTATGACGTGATTGCCAAGTAACTCCGTCGACAATATAGATAGCCATATGGGCGGAGGCAAGGGCCAATGTC
>CAYOTU010000567.1:0-2221 GCA_964406905.1 uncultured Myxococcales bacterium
AGTTGCTGCCAGCCGCGCCACCTGAAGAGAGTGGGCCGCAACACATCATAGGTGAGGCACTGCGGGCCATGGGGTTGGAGCACGAGAGAGACGCGGTAGACAGAGCTTTGGCGGGAATCAGATGGATCGAGAATCAGAAACAACTCCCTGACCGCGGCCCGACGGAATCAGAACTTCTCAACGATTAGGAGAACTCCATGAACGGTGATGCGGACACCAATCGGGGCGAGGCTCATAAGACCGGGTCGCCCCAGCCCCAGTTGGTCAGGCCCGAGTTCATTCAGATGGAATTGAACACCGTCTGCAACATGCGTTGCGAGGTCTGTCCGCTGATGCTGGATGGTCCAAGAGAGCCCCTGGATGTGGACCCGGAGGAGTACTTCTCCATCTTTCAGCGGAACTTTGCTGCTCCGTATTTCCTGATAATCAGCGGATTTTCAGAGGCTCTTCTCTGTCCCGGTCTGTTGCAGATCATCGCCTGGGAGAAGAAGCGGGGAAACCAGGTGTTCCTTGGCACCAACGGCAAACTGCTGAACGGGAAGCTCCTGGAAGACCTGCTTGATCTCGAAGTCGACCAGTTCGTGGTGTCGATGGATTCCCTGGATCGAGAGGTCTACCAGGGACTGCGGCACGGACAAGACCTGGACGAGCTGCTGGAGCGGGTTGGCTTCGTACAGGAACGAATCCTGGCCAGGAAAAGTCGAACAAGACTCGTGATCAACTCGGTGGTTACCAGGAGCACCGCTCCGCTGCTCCCGGAGCTCGTCGAGCGACTGGCCGAAATGGGAATTGGCGAACTCGCCCTGATCAAGGTCATGAGAATGGGAGATCTGACCAGCGCCTACCTCGAACGGGAGTATCTTTCCTGGGACCAGTACAATGACCTTGACCTGAATTCTCTGGTACGAAGAGCCAGTGAGTTGGGAATCCACGCAATCATGTCTGACCGTTCGGTGTTGCGGGAAGACGGATGCCGGATTCCCGAGACCGGCTTCTACATAAACGCTGATTTCGATGTCTCTCCCTGTCCCTACGCCAGTTTTGACCGGCGCTACGTTTTCGGGAATCTGAGAGCGGCCCACATCCGTGAAATCTTTGGCAGCTCCGCCTACCAGGAGTTCAGAGCAGCTTTCCAGGACCACGGACATTTGCCGGTTTGTGAGGACTGCGCCTGCATGTTCTCAGAGGGTGTTCCCATATTAACTCCGTAGCGAGGGCAATCGGATCGATATTTAGTGGCAAGTCGAAGGGTTACGAGCCGGTCGAAGTCGGGCTGGTGGCCCGTCGAGGTCGGCTCGTGCCCTGAGGCGAAGTCAATGATGTCGAGACGTTGGCCGCAGTAGGAGGATAATATGGGAACACCCTCTCAGACCCCTATCGTAATGGAACCCCGGACATCACTCCCTGAAGAGATGGATCCGCAGCCTCACGAGCTGCTCCAGGTTCGCGCGGATCGCAGCAAGGTTGTTGACCTTTGACTCCCCCTCCCTGCGGGGCTCCACCACAGAAGGAACGCTGATCAGCCGGACCCCGTCACGATATGCCCGCAGGATGAACTCCATGAGGATCCCCCAGCCGCGGCCCTCGGAGATCAGGGTGTAGCGGTCCAGGAGGGCCCGTCGGAAGACCACGGTTCCCTGGAACCGGGGGAAGCTGCCGAAGAGGAGCCTCAAGAGTGTCCGCTCTCCGAGGGAAAGGAGCTTACCTAGGGCTGAGTCCTCGCGCTCCGGCAGGTAGCCCAGGACCATGTCGTGGTCATCCAAGTGGGGCAGGAAATGGTGGAGGGTCCACGCGGGGAACTGCATGTCCGCTGCCATGAAGGTCACGAAGGTGCCGCGGGCCTCCGCGAAGCCCGTGCGGTAGACCCCGCCCAGGCCACGGTTCTCGGGGTGGTGAACCACACGGACCGGTGCCAGTTCCTCGGCCAACTCGTCCGCCACCGCGCCGCTGCCGTCCGTGGAGCCGTCGTCCACCACGAGGATCTCGAAGGCAAAGCCCTCGGGGGTCAGGGTGGCCACGAGCGACCGCACGAAGGTCTCCAGGGTCCCCACCTCGTCGTAGCACGGGATGGTCACGGTCAGGTATGGATCCGCGGTCATGGAGCGTCCTCCGGGGCCAACGCGTTGGTCACCAACACCGCCCTGGTTCCGTCCAGCACAGTCCAGCCGCCGGGGCCGCAGCGAACGCCGCCGGGGCCGCAGAGGACCGGCAGCTCGGCCTT
>CAYOTU010000568.1:0-2217 GCA_964406905.1 uncultured Myxococcales bacterium
CCTGGCTACCACCGCGCTGGCCCTGTCCATGGACGCACAGCTCGACCCCCTCGCATCCATGTCCGGCGTCTTCTGGCGCTGGGACGAGCTGCTCTCGCCGATGATCCTGGGCGTGCCCGTGATCAACTACGCTGCCTGGTTCGGCGCGTTCCTCCCGTTCTCCTATTTCTTCTTCAGCCTGCAGGACCGGAAAGATCTCTCTCCGCTGCAGCGCAGTTGGGAGTTGTCCCTCAGGATACCCTTGGCAGCGCTCCTGGGCGGCGTACTCTGCTTCGGAATAATGGCCTTGGTCGAGGGAGGCTTCGATGGCCCCACGTTCCAGATCCTCAGGGACTTCTCCGACCGCCTGATGCCATATTAAGTTCTGGTGAGGGTGCGGTAGCGGATCCGGTGGGGGCGGTCCGCGTCTGCGCCCAGGCGACGACGGCGGTCCTCGTCATACTCTGACCATGTACCCGGGAACCAGATGACCTCGCTGTTCCCCTCAAAGGCCAGAGTGTGAGTGCAGACCCGATCCAGGAACCAGCGATCGTGGCTGATGATCAGCGCGCATCCGCCGAACGCGGCCAGACCATCCTCCAGGGCCCGCAGGGTGTTCACGTCCAGGTCGTTTGTGGGCTCATCCAGCAGCAGAACATTGGCGCCCTGGCGCAACATCGAGGCCAGGTGGACCCGGTTGCGCTCCCCTCCTGACAGGGTCGAGACAGGCTTCTGCTGATCCGCTCCGGTGAGGTTGAACCGACCGACGTAGGCCCTGGAGTTGACCTCCATGTGCCCGAGCTGGACCGTGTCCTTCCCGCCGGTGATCGCCTCAAAGACCGTCATATCCCCCTCAAGGGAGGAGCGCATCTGGTCCGCGTAGGCGAGCTTCACGGTCTCCCCGACCCGGATGGTCCCAGCGTCCGGGGACTCCTCGCCGGTGACCATCCGGAAGAGTGTCGTCTTGCCCGCACCGTTGGGGCCCACGATGCCCACCACCGCTCCCGGTGGTATCTTGAAAGTCATGTCGTCCACCAGGAGTCTTTCGCCGTAGCCCTTGCGCACTCCGTCCGCCTCGATGATCACGTCCCCGAGGCGGGGCCCCGCGGGGATGAAGATCTCCAGGTCATCCTGGCGCGTCTCCGTCTCCCGAGCGAGCAGCTCGTTGTATGTGTTGAGCCGGGCCTTGCCCTTGGCCCGGCGTCCCTTGGGGCTCATGCGGACCCACTCCAGCTCCCGCTCGAGGGTGCGGAGACGCCGGGTCTCGACCCTGTCCTCATGGGCCAGGCGCCGGGTCTTCTGCTCCAGCCAGGACGAGTAGTTGCCCTTCCAGGGGATCCCGTGGCCGCGGTCCAGCTCCAGGATCCAGCCGGCCACGTTGTCAAGGAAGTACCTGTCATGGGTCACCGCGATCACGGTACCCGCGTAGCGCTGGAGGTGCTGCTCCAGCCAGTGGACCGTCTCCGCATCCAGGTGGTTCGTGGGCTCATCCAGCAGCAAAATATCCGGCTCCTGGAGCAGGAGGCGACAGAGTGCCACCCGACGCCGCTCACCCCCGGAGATGACACTGACCCGCTGGTCCCCCGGCGGACAGCGCAGCGCGTCCATGGCCATATCGAGGCGGCTGTCCAGGTCCCAGGCGTCGGTAGCGTCCAACTTGTCCTGGAGATCCCCCTGGCGACCCAGGAGGCGGCCCATCTCCTCATCGGACATGGGCTCGCCCAGGGCCATGGAGATATCATCGAACTCCTTGAGCAGGGCCATGGTCTCGGCCGCACCCTCCTGGACCACCTCGAGGACGGTCTTGTCCTCATCCACGAGGGGCTCCTGCTCCAGATAGCCGATGGAGAACCCCGGCGCGCAAGCAGTCTCGCCAAGAAACTCCGTATCCAAACCAGCCATGATCTTCAGCAGGGTGCTCTTCCCGGAGCCGTTGAGCCCCAAAACGCCAATCTTAGCGCCATAGAAGTACGAGAGGGAGATGTCCTTGAGGACCTGGCGGGTGCCGTGGGTCTTGCCCACCCGCATCATGGAGTAGATGATCTTCTCGGGGTCGTTCGCCATGGAGCGCTCCTTGCGCAGAATCGAGGAGCCCGATCCTAGACGGGAGACAACGGGAAAGCAACGGGCGCGGGTGCCAGGGGTATCGCATCTAAATCCTGCCCCCCGTGTTCCCCGTAATTCCGGTATCCGAGCCCGCTAGCATTCCGAGCCCGCTTCCCGCGCCCGCTTCCCGAG
>CAYOTU010000569.1:0-2217 GCA_964406905.1 uncultured Myxococcales bacterium
GGGTTGACGTTACGGACGGATACGCGCACCTCCTCGACTCGGGCCGTAAATTTTTACGGCGGGCGATGGACACTCAGGCACCTGAAGCGGCGCTTGGTGGTTTGCCAGTTCCGGTCGTTTCGGCGGGGACCGGCCCGCGACCGCCGTGGACCCGCGAACTCATAGCTGCGCGGGTCGCAGCCTTGCGTGGGCAGGCCCTTCGGCATCTATGCCGAGGCGAGGCAAAGGAGGGGATGGCGTTACTCGCGCGTGCAGCGAGGAGCTGCATTGATCCCCTGTACGCGTTCTGGAACCTGGGCGTAGCGCAGGCCGCGGCCGGAGACCTGGACAGGGCAATGGCGTCCTACCGGGACGCGCTGGAGTGGAGCCCACCGGAGACTGAGGACATGCTGCGCCGGGAGCTGGACGCGCTTGGCGACGAGGGGCGGCGGTCGGATCTGAGGACCCGGCCCGTGCTGGAAGGAGAGGGCCTTTTCCATGACCCAGACTTGGAGTGAAGCACCCCGATACGTGATCTGGGAGATCACCCGCGCCTGCAACTTCCGCTGCGAGCATTGCGCGGTGGCCGCTGGCCGGCCCCGCGACGACGAACTGTCCACCGAGGAGGCCCTGGACGTCTGTGATGCGCTCGCTGACCTCGGTGTGCCGGCCGTAGCGCTCATGGGCGGCGAGGTGCTGGTCCGCAGGGACTGGAGTCAAATCGCGGCCCGGCTGCGCGCACACGGTATCGAGGTGGGCCTGATCACCAACGGGTGGTGCTTCGACGAAGAGGTCGCGGGAATCGTGGAGCGCCTCGGGATCTGCCAGGTCGGGATCAGCCTGGACGCTGGGAGTCCTCAGATGCACGACGAGCTGCGGGGCCGCCCGGGCGCGCACGCTCGGGTCATGGAGGTTATAGAGCGGATCGGGCGCCTCCCACTTCCGTATCGGACGGTGATCACGTCGGTCAGGCGGAGCAACCTGCCTCAGCTTCCGGTGATTCGCGATCTGCTCGTCGAGCGCGCGTCCGGCTTCACATGGATGATCAACATCACAAGTCCCCACGGCAAGGATCGTCTGGATCACAGGGACCTCCTTGACGAGGACGGCTTCCTGGAGCTGGCGCGGTTCATCCACGTTACTCGAGCACAACTTCGAGGCCACCTGGATGTGACCGGGACCCATGACATGGGGTACTTCTCCAAGGAGCTGCCGGACCTTCACAGCTTTGAGTGGAACGGCTGTGCGGCCGGGATGGAGACCCTCGGCATCCGCAGCAACGGGGACATCGTTGGTTGCCTGATTCTCGACGACTCATTCATCGAGGGGAACCTGAGGGACCGATCCCTGCGCGAGATTTGGACCGACGGATCCGCGTTCGGCTATAACCGGAACTTCACCGTGGACATGCTGGAGGGAAGGTGTAGTGGCTGCGAACATGGGGCTCGCTGTCGTGCCGGATGCCGGGACCACGCGGTGGGCTTTACCGGATCCCGCTTTGAGGCCCCCTTCTGTCTGCACCGTCTCGAGCGAGACGGTCATCTGTGAGGTGTGATATGACAACAGACTGGCGACCGTACAGCGTGAATCTCGAGGTGACCCTGGCGTGCAACCTGCGGTGTAAGCATTGTGGTGCGAGCGCCGGCCGTGCCAGGAGGGACGAGCTGACCCTGGAGGAATGGCGCACCTGCCTCGGTGACCTCGCCCGGCTTGGGTGCGAGGAAGCCTGCCTGCTGGGCGGCGAACTCCTGGTCAGAAAAGACTGGGAGGAACTGTGCTGGGCCGTCGGTGATGCAGGCCTGCGTCTGGTGGTCATCACCAACGGCTGGAGCGTGGACGAGGGGGTCGTGTCTACTTTCGCAGGCTTGCCCCATCTCCATCGAATCGGAGTGAGCCTGGATGCTGCCACGCCTGCTGTCCACGACGGGATTCGCGGTCGGGAGGGGTCCCACGCGCGGGCCCTCGCCGCGCTGTACGCGTTGCGGGACGCGGGGCTTGAGACCGGCGCAATTACGACCCTGTCCAGGGACAACCTCCACGAACTCCCGAGGGTCCGTGACCTGTTTCTTGGTCAGGACATCACCTGGCAGATACAGACAGCGGCTCTGGGGGGAGATCGTTTCGAGGGCGATTCGCGCCTGGACAGGCAGGAGTTCTACGACGTCGGGCGGTTCATCGCTGAGTGCCGGGCGACCTACTCCGTGGACAAGCTGCCCATAGCGGGGAGCCACGACCTGG
>CAYOTU010000570.1:0-2215 GCA_964406905.1 uncultured Myxococcales bacterium
CGATAGAGGCACGATTACGACCAGCCTACTGAAGTTATTTTTGCGCCGCTCCTAAACGTCAGTCAACCTGACCACCCCGTCATGGGAAGAGGGCGCGCCTTGACATCGCCAGAGTCGTCCCCCGATACTTCGCCCCGTGGTGAAAGATGCATAACAAAACTCCAATAGCTTCCCTGATGATCTGCGGGCTTGTCCTCCTCCTCGGAGCCTGCTCGGGGGGCGCCTCGACCGGCGCCGACCCAGCGGGGCAAGATGGCGTCAATGAAACGAGGGCCGGCGTCGACGTCCCGGGTGACGGGGGTCTGGACCTGGAGACCGGCTGGGTCCCCTATAACCCCTTCTCGATCCCCCAGGAGGACTGGTCGACCTGTCCCGACATGGACTACCTGGACGGGAGGACCCTCGCCGAGAAGGCCGCGTACTATGACTGGATCGTCCCGGCCTTGCACCAGGTCCCGCGGGACACAGCAGGCCACGAGGCCTGGTCCAGAGTGTTCACGATCCACTGTGAGGCGGACGTTCCCGTGACCATCGTGCCGGATTCCCAGCTCCCGTCATGTTCCCATAGACTCTCTGAGAACAACGGGCTTTGGACCAGCCTCTACGTCGCGTCCCAGGCGTACCGCTACGCGGTGACCGGAGAGGCCGAGGCCCTCGAGCAGCTCCGACGGACCCTGAACGGCACTTACCAGCAGCTCCTGATCACCGGTAAGCCTGGACTCTACGCCCGTGACTTCCGGGATCCGACCTTGCCCCAGCAGTACTGCATCGAAGACGAGGAGCCCTACGTGAGCGCGGCGGACGACAACGGCCGCTACGCGCGCTACGTGCCCCCGGATGATCATATGGTGGGCAACTCCTTCGTCCGGATCGACACGGATGGCTGCTTCGAGACCTGGGACACGACCCAGGGCGGCGGGGCCGGCGGCTGGGTCAAGGACAGTGAGCACTGCACGGATCCGGTCTACGCCGGGTACTGCTGGCAACGGAACGCGAGCAAGGACGAGTACGCAGGGCACATGTTCGCTGCAGGGATCGTTGCGCGGCTGGTGGACGATTCCGAGGTCCGCGGCATGGCCGTGGACATCCTCGGCCAGGTCGGCCGCCACCTCGTCGAGCACGACTTCTGGATCAACGACTACGACGGCCGCAACACCCGCTTCGGTTCGGCCCACGCGATGTCCCTCGACGAGAGCCCGGGATCCAACGCGCTGATGGCCCTGGCCTGGATCAAGGAGGCGGCCGTAGCGACGGGGGACCTGGAGCTGGCCGCGGTCTACGATGATTGCCTCCTGCAGCGTGGCGGGGAGGCCCCCTGCATCGACCAGCCCTTCGAGATTCCGCGGGACTACCGTGTCTACTTGGAGAACATGGGCCTGGCCCTGGGCTGCAAGTCGAACTACGACACGATCTCCATCGCCGTGCTGAATTACTTCAACCTGATCTGGTACGAGGACGACCAAGCCCTGCGAGCCCACTACCGCGCGCGCTTCCGGGAGAACACCAAGGGGCCCGACTCCGCGGGGCGGGACCTCTGGGACGAGGCGGATCCCTTCAAGAACCTGATCCTGGTGAGCACCATGGAGGCGGGGCAGCACGACCCCGGCGAGGCAGCCACGCTGATCGGGGACGCTATCTGCACCCTGAAGCGCTTCCACACGGACAACCTCAGGCGGGAGCGGGACTGCTCCAACTACGACGAGTGGTGCGTGTCCCCTCGACACGGCAGCCTCGCCGAACATCCGATCCCCATCGAGGAGCGCTGTCGGAACATTTTCGAGTGGTGGGGGGACCCCAACGAGCGCGAGGTCTGCTCCGAGGACCTGCGCATCGCGGAGCCTCCCGCCGCCTACCTGCTGCCGTATTGGATGGGCCGCTACTACGGGTTCATCAGCGCAGAGCAGTAGAAAGATCTGCAGGGTCCCTTGTCGTTCACGCCTTCTGGCCGCTGAACTGCTGGTCCTTGTCCCTGAACAGAACGTTGAAGGTCGTCAAGGTCCCATAGATTCGGGTCAGGTAAGATAGACATATGTCATGTGGGCATGCCTAACCCCGTGTCTTGCCTGGGTGGCTTGAGCTTTTCCGGGTCGCGGGGCTTGTTGGTGCGGAAGATGTCCATGCCAATGCCATCGGCGTTGCAGAACGGACAGGTCTGGTTGCTCTTGAGCGCGCGGGTATATCGCATGTCCTTGAACTGGAAATAGCCGTTGCAGTG
>CAYOTU010000571.1:0-2210 GCA_964406905.1 uncultured Myxococcales bacterium
CGATAGAGGCACGATTACGACCAGCCTACTGAAGTTATTTTTGCGCCGCTCCTTAGGAGGGATGGTTGGTCCATCATTCGCGTCTCCGAGGTCCTCTCAGCGGACAGTGCGGACGACTTGATCCTGGACTACGCCATGAAGCGCGGACTGGTCATCATTACCCATGACCTGGATTTCTCGAGGCTGTTGGCCGTGGGAGGACATGACGGCCCGAGCGTAGTCAACCTCCGCCTGGAGGAACCTTCCCCCGCCCGGGTGGCGGAGCGCCTCCGATCGGCCGGGTCGATCCTGACAGATCTGCTCGCTTCCAACGGCGTGGTCATCACGATCACTGACGCTGCGATTCGGTATCGCAGCCTCCCGTTCAGGATAGCGATGGACTGAAAACGAAGAAAGGGCCGTCCACGAATGGACGACCCTTTCAATGTCGGGGCGACTGGATTCGAACCAGCGACTCCTTGACCCCCAGTCAAGTGCGCTACCAGGCTGCGCTACGCCCCGTCAAACGCCGGAGTTCCGGCGGCTTGTTGTCATATCCACGCCCGAAGGCGAGAGCGGTTTATATCCTGAGTTACGGATGTTGTCAAACCGAAATGCCCAAGCAGATTTTTGCTGCTACGAACTGGAGATCTTGTCCCCTGGCCCGGCCTCAATGGACGCGTCCACGAGGCGAGTCGCTTCGTTCAACTCCTTACGCAGCCAACCCACGAGTTTGGTGCGGGCGCGGCGCTCTTCGCTGAGTTTTGTCTCCAACTCCGCTGCACGGGCTTCGGTGTCATCCATGCGCTTGCGCAGCCGGGACAGCTCTGATTTGGAGTCGTCCAGCTCGCTCAGGAAGGACTTGACGTGGGTGGACGCGAGAAGCGGCTCGATCGAAGATTTTCCGTCTTCGGAGGTGCTTGAGTCCGGGAAGGGGAGCCGGCCCGTCTTGGTCTTGGAGGTCTTGGCGAGCTGCTTTCGCGCTCCTTCGATGGTGAACCCGTCGGTGTACAAGAGGGTCTTGATCGTGATCAGGAGCTTGACGTCGGCTCTGCTGTAGACGCGTTGGTTGGTCCGGGATTTGTCAGGGTGGAGTTGCTTGAACTCTGTCTCCCAGTAGCGGATCACGTAGGGCTTGACGCCCACCACCTCGGCCACTTCGCCGATGCGGAAGTAAGCCTTGTCCGGGATGACCAGCCCCTTGTCTTCCGACACCCTGGTATCCTCCGGCTTCCGCGGCACGCCCGTGGGGCACATGTTGCGGTTACCTGTTGTTGACTGCCCGCTTCAGGATCTGGCTTGGCTTGAAGGATAACACCCGCCGGGCTGAGATCATCATCTCTTCACCGGACCGAGGGTTTCGGCCGATGCGGGGCTTCTTGGCCTTCACTGTGAAGGTCCCAAAACCGGAGAGCTTCAGGTGATTGCCCCGGCCCAGCGCATCCTTCATGGTATCGAATACGATGTCAGTGATAACGGCAGCTTCTTTCTTGGTGAAGCCCCCCACCTCATCGCAGATTGATGTGACCAGATCCGCCTTCGTCATTGCAGGGCCTCCCTCTCAATTACTTGAGCGTGGAGATGGACTCAGCTTTACGCACAAGAGCCTCAAAACCTGATGGATCGTGGATGGCCATGTCCGCGAGGACGCGGCGGTCCAGATCGATCTCGGCTTTATTCATCCAGTGCATGAACGTCGAGTACTTGACACCGTGCAGACGGACCGCGGCGTTGATACGCTGGATCCACAGGCGGCGGAAGTCCCGGCGGCGCACCCGCCGATCCCTGTACGCGAAGTTTCCGGCACGCAGCCAGGTCTCTTTCGCTACCCGGTAGGTGCGGGAACGTGCCCCACGATATCCACGACACGCCAGGAGAATGCGGCTACGCCGCCGCCTGGCCTTGAATCCTCTTTTCGCCCTCGACATAATTTTTCTCCTCAGCTCGCTCGAAACGAAACCGACCTGGACAGCCCCGGCTTCTCAGCCGTAAGGGAGCGCCCGCCGGATCTTACGCACCGCGGCAGGCTCAACAACCCGCAGCTTGCGCAGGTTCCGCTTCCGCTTTTTGCTTTTATGGGTAAGCAGATGGCTGGCGTACGCATGGTGCGCAACCACCTTCCCTTTCTTGGTTATCCGCAGCCGCTTGGCGGACGAGCGGTGGGTTTTCATTTTTGGCATCAGGTTCTCCCTATTTCTTCGTTTTTGGCACCACGAGCATGCTCATATTTC
>CAYOTU010000572.1:0-1312 GCA_964406905.1 uncultured Myxococcales bacterium
CATCTCCCCCTTCAGGATCGACTCCGTGGGAGCCAGGATCAGGGTAAGCGGGGTCTTCAGTTCGTGGGTGATATTTGAAAAGAACTGTGTCTTGTACCGATCCAGTTCGGTGAGGCGCTGGTTGGCTTGCTCCATCCGGTAGCCGGACTCGACCTCGCGACGGTGAAGCCCGTACATGAAGTACTGCCCTACGGTCGCGATGACCACCGTGGACCCGAGGAAAAGATTATTGGAGAAGTACATCCCCCAGTTCGCCGGGGGCTGAAAGAGGAGCGTAGGAAGGAGGTATGAGAGGTAGATCCCGCCGAAGACGATCAGGCTCTCCCGGATCCGCCAGGTGGTCATGATCGTGGCGCCGATGATGACCAGCATTAACCCCGCGTAATAGTTGGAAGGCGACTCTATGGGTAAGATCCAGTCATGGAGGTGGACCATCCCAACAATCGAGAGGCCGCAGGAGGCAAAAAGTATCATTGTCATAAGGACCGCGAAGCGGTTCATCCGGGGGACAAAGGAGAGGCCAATGACCGCGAATGCGATGAGGGTCACTACGCTCCGCAGGATCAGGAGTTCGATGAACACGGGGCGGAGGACGAAGTAGTCGAGAACCAGAAAGGCCGGAACCATGGTCGCTATCAGGACTCCGCCGAAGCGCGCACCACGTACATTCAGATGGATGATGTGGGCCCTGAAACGCTCCCTGAGGAGCCTCTCTTCGACCGCTGTCGTGTCCATCCCGGTAGCGCTCATTTCTATTTCTTGATGGCTCGGATAAAGAAGTGGCCTCCGGTCTCTTCGGTGATGACCTCGACGCTCTCGGCTTGGGGGATTACATCCCCAAGGGCCTGCATCTCCTCCCGGGACCGATAGCGAAGGGACCAATCGATTGTGTAGGTGGTGACCCATGCGGCGGGGGGAGCTGGATCTCCACCGAAGTTCCCAATAACGAGGGTGCCGCTGGGCTTCACCCTGCTGAAGAGATCGATGATCACCGCCTTGGCCTTGTCCGTCGCCAAGTAGTCGAACATCCCCGCACAGTACACTAGGTCCCCCTGGCCCAGGTTCATCAAGCGCTCCCCACCACCGATGAGGTCCACGAACGCAACATACAGGAAGCGGGCCTTGACGCGGCCACCGCTTTTGAGAACCAGGGGAGCGAGGGCAGTATTCACGTCGCCGAGCGCGGTGTTGTCCTGATCGATCATCACGAACTCGACGGGCTTCTCCCCATCGTACTCTCGCACGAACTCGATGATCTCCCGGGCCGGTCCGGAACCAAGGGAGATGATCCGCACCGGCTCGTCGTCCCGGA
>CAYOTU010000572.1:1322-2204 GCA_964406905.1 uncultured Myxococcales bacterium
GATGTCCGGCCCACGACCTCCTCGATCTCCCGCCGAAGGAGACGCTTCCGGGAACGAACGGCCTCGGCCATCAGATGCTCGACACCGTATCGGTGGATCAACCGACCGAACAGGCTCTGCCCCTCCCAGGCGCGGTTGTAGAGTTGCTGCATGATCACATAGTCCCCGGGATAGCCGAGAGGCTTGGCCCATGAACGGTGGAAGAACGGCCCCTCGATGAGAAGCGGGGTCACGAGTGGAGAGGTGAATTCCCGATAGAGCCGTTGCATCTGACGATTTTTGTAATGCCCGCGGGTCAACGCGTCGAGGCGGTCCTGGATCTCATTGATCGGTCCCTTCAGGTTCTCCCACGCTGTCTGGAGAACCTCCTCCTGCACGTCCTGTCGATTGGCCAGGCCCAGGTCCAGGAGTTCCTGCTCCTGCTGGGCCATCAGGTTGCGGTAGCTGCTCACCAGGAACACGAACTCGCTGACGGCTTGGCGATACGCGGGTGCGATCTCCCGATTGCTCAGGACCGCGGCGGTGTTGCCCATGCCCGCAATCATCTCCGCGTTGGAGCGCACCCGGAAGATCCGCGGGATGTCGATGACCGCGTCGAGGAGGTTGAGGCCGATGAGGGTCTTCTCTGCGGTTCCGTTCGCCGGCTCAAAGGTCTTGTGCGCCACGCGGACCCGGCCCTCGTAGAAGACCTCATCTCCGATCACGAGCTTCCCGACTTCAAGGAGATCCCCGGTCTCCACTGGGACAGCGCCATAAACGCTGCAACGCACCCCGGAGATCGAGAAGTCCACAAGCTCCCCTTCGAACTCCTTCGTCAGGATCCGTGGATCCAGGGACTGGACCCTGGCCAGGATCTCGGAGACCTGGTACCGCTGCTGCCGA
>CAYOTU010000573.1:0-2199 GCA_964406905.1 uncultured Myxococcales bacterium
GGTCTGCGGACCGCAGATCGACTCCAGTCCGGAACTTTCAGCGACCGCACCCTCCCCCTGGTCGAAAGCGGTGCGCTGCTCGACTCCGTGGACATCTCGCCCCGATCCATCGAAATGGCTCGGGAGAAATCAGTGGCCCACGGGGTCACAGACCGGGTGACCCTCCACGAGATGAACGCAGAGGCCCTGACCTTTGATGACGACAGCTTCGACGTGGTCTGCGGGATGGGAATCCTGCACCACCTTGAGCTGTCGCCGACCATAGCCGGGATCTGTCGCGTCCTCCGGCCGGGAGGCCGTGCGGTTTTCCTTGAGCCCATGGGCCATAACCCGGCGATCAATCTGTTCCGACGCCTTACGCCGAAGCTCCGCACAAGGGACGAACATCCCCTCACCCGTGGAGATCTGCGGGAGATGGCTGCGGAATTCGAACAAACGGATTGGCGCTTCTTCTATCTGGCGTCCTTAGCCGCGGTGCCGCTCAGGGGGACGCCGATCTTCGAGCCGGTCCGGCGGCTCCTGCATCGGGTGGACGACCGCCTCCTGACCCTCCCATGGCTTAGAGAGTGGGCCTGGGTGATAGTCCTCACCCTTCAGCGGACTCCCTGATCGAAACCGCTATAGCATCCGCTACTTCGAGGCGTTCGAGGAGAGGCACGAGGGGCGTGACCGGCATCCGGCGACGGCCCCAGCGGCCCAGGGTGACGTTGGGTCTGTTCTGGCCGTGGTAGTCCGACCCCCCTGAGCAGAAGAGCCGTCGTTGGGCGGTCCAGCGCAGCAGCAGGTCAGCGACCTCCTGGGATTGGGAAGAATGATAGGCCTCCACGCCGTCGAGGCCCATGTCCCGCAGGGTCTCCAGGTAGGGGATCAGCTTAGTCGCGTCGCGACCCACCGCGGAGATCGGGTGGGCAGCGATGGCCACAGCGCCAGCCCGGTGGGCCTTGTCGAAGACCTCCTCCGGCGCAGGCTTGTCCTGCTCCACAAAGGCCGGGGCCCGATCGCCTACGTACATGTCCCATGCCTCGTTGCGTGTCCGGACCCAGCCCCCGTTCACCAGCGCGTTCACGAAGTGCGGCCGTCCGACGGTCTGGCCGCCAGCCTCGGCTGCCACCTGCTCCCAGCTAAGGTCCACGCCCATCCCCTGTACCTTGCGTAGGAGCTCGATGTTTCGGCGCCTACGCGCATCGCCCATCGATCGACCCAGGCCGGAGATATGCGGGTCCCACGGCTCGAAGCCGAGGATCACGATATGGAGATGCCCCGTGTCGCAACGCGCACTGACCTCGATACCGGGTACACCGACGACCCCGGCGAGGCTACACGCTTCCAGGAAAGACATGAGTCCCTCCACGGTGTCATGATCCGTCAACGCGGCCACACCCACCCTGGCCCGCACCATGATGCGGGGCAACGCAGACGGATCGTCAGTTCCGTCGGAAGCGGTTGAATGGACATGAAGATCCGCGTATAGATCCGGCATCAAAAGGCCCCCTTTCCTGCCCACAGTATCAACTCACAGGTCGGTTGCAAGGGGGAGTAATATCCTTGCGAGGTTCGAGCGGCCTCACTATAGTTTATTGTCCGAGTGGAGGCGAAGGACATGTTGACGGGTGACTATGAAACCGGCCATCCCCGGGGTGGTCTAGCATGACCGCAACCGTTGTCACCGTGGGTGGGCTCCCTGGCTCCGGGACCACCACGGCCTGCCTCCTCCTGGCCAGCCGCACTGGCCTCCGTCACGTCAACGTCGGCACGATCTTCCGGACAATGGCCGAGGAGCGGGGAATGCCCCTCAACGAGTTCGGCGCCTATGTAAACGCGCATCCTGAGGTCGATCGTGAACTGGACCGCCGCCAGGTGGAGATCGCACGGGAGGGCGGCGTCGTCCTGGAGGGCCGCCTCTCCGGCTACATGGTCGGTGCAGCGGGCCTCGATGCGCTGCGGATCTGGCTGGACACAGCCCCGGAGATCCGTCACGCCCGGGTGGCCGAACGGGAAGGGATCACACTCGATGCGGCCCGTGCGATCACCGAGGAACGGGAACAGGACGAGAAGTCCCGCTACGTGGACTTCTACGGCTTCGATCTATACGACACTTCGATCTATGACCTGATCATCGACACGGGGACCACCCAGCCCGAGGACGTTGTCCGCCAGATCCTAGCTGCGATGTGACGAACTCCGGTTCTTCCCCAAAGC
>CAYOTU010000574.1:0-2196 GCA_964406905.1 uncultured Myxococcales bacterium
ATCCCAGCCGGGAGCCTGCGACCGAGGCTCATTCCGATCCCAGCCGGGAGCCTGCGACCGTGGATGCCGCGTTGAAATCAGAGCCTGCAGCCAAGGTCATCGAGGCCGCAGCCCCCGCTGAAAAGACAAGGAAGGCCGGCAAGAAAAAATCGTAATGAGTCCGTGTCGGATCACGCCCGCCTCCCTGTTCCTGTTCCTGTTCCTGCTCTCTGCCTGCGGACCGGC
Source organism: uncultured Myxococcales bacterium (assembly GCA_964406905.1). GTDB lineage: Bacteria > Myxococcota_A > UBA9042 > CAIXZC01 > CAIXZC01 > CAZNWW01. The sequence continues at coordinate 226 of CAYOTU010000574.1, forward strand.
TGCGCCTGTCCTCGGTCCTCCCAGCACCGGCGCGGCTTTCGACTATGACGACGCCTTGGCTACCTGGACCCGTCGAGCCAGGATCTACCGCAATTTCGAGAGCCGCGTAAACGTAGCAGCTACTTATCTTTCTCTACGGTTCCGCGCTGCCATGGCCACAGAGCACCAGCGCATTTTCACAACCACCACTGGGGAGTTGGAGACTTGGACCGCTTCCAGGGAGGCTGAGTTCTCGCACAACGAGGTTTTCTTCCTGGCTGTCTCCACCGCTAACCGCGAGTGGAACGACCTGGACCTGCACGGATCCATCTGGAAGCTCTACCTGGAGACGGACCGCGGGGACAAGGTCTCACCTACGAGGATAGTCGCTGTACGCGGACATCCTCCCGTGGTGGCCCACCTCTTCCCGGACCTCGGACACTTCGGTGAGGGCTATCTGGTCTACTTCCCGCGCTACCCAGAACACGGAGAGCGAGACGGATTGCCCCGCCCGATCGTCGATCAGTCCCTTTCCTGGCTTCGAATCAAGATGCGGAGTCCGGTAGCAGCAGTTGATCTTACCTGGGAGTTGGGCTCGGACTGAACCTGATTTAAATTTCCGTCTCACCCCACTCGGAGTACTCGTCATCATCGTAGAGAAGGACGTCCTTGTCCTTGAGGAAAAGATTGAGCTTCTCCTCGATCGCTGGGGGCAGATCCACGAACTTGACCCCGACCCCGGTCGGGAACTCAGGATTGTTCTCATCCATCCTCTGCCAGCATACCTCAACGGTCACCTCCACGGGTTCCTCGACCTGTGGTGGGAAAGAAAAACGTATGGAGAACCGATCCTTCAACCTGGGCAAGTGCCCCTGGGTAGCTATAAAGAGGCCACCTGAGGACATGTCCTTGATGAGCCCTGTATAGAACTGGTGCCCCTCCGAACTATCGGCTTCGACCTTGAGGTCAAACGCTATGGTCGCTCTCCGGGACGTCCTGCGATTATCAACTCCATCATTCGACATCTGCTTTTCTCCTCTCTCCCCTGGGGATGCCCGGGAGGTGAAGTATAGGGTCGCCATGACGGATCTGCAACAGGGTGTTTTACCCATTCCTTGTGGCCTGCCCCTTTCTCGCTTGACCATAATACCGATTCCACGATAAGCATGAGAGCAGAAGAATCACCTGAAGGGCCCACCAACTTTGTCGGCGAATCTGATCACCGAAATAGTTATCATCCTTGTTTGTGTCGTCGCGTCGGGTATTTTCAGCGGCTCGGAGACTGCGCTCACGAGCCTTTGGGATGCCCGCCTGCAGGGTCTCATAGAGAGGCGGCCTTGGGGTGTAGGCTACCTGGAGCTCTGGCGCCAACGACCCAACCTGGTCCTCAGCTCAATCCTCGTCGGCAACAACCTGGTGAACATCCTGGCCTCTGCCCTGGCCACGGATCTCTCGATGCGGAGTCTTCAGATCCTGGGCATGGACGAAAGTACGGGGGTAGCGATAGGCCTCGCTGTGGGTGCGATGACCCTCCTTGTCCTCGTCTTCGGCGAAGTGCTCCCCAAGACCTGGGCCAGGCATAATGCGGAAAAGGTCGTCGTAGTCCTTCCCCTGCTGATGCTTTTCTACTACCTGAGCTGGCCACTCGCCAAGCTCCTCTCTCTGACAACCCGCGGGCTGGTACAACTCACCGGCGGGAGGCTCTCCGCGGACGGGCCTACGGTCACAGAGGAGGAGATCGAGTTCATGATCCAGAAAAGCACCGCTGAGGGGAGCCTCGACGCGGACAAAGAGGCCATGCTCTCCGGTGTTTTTGACCTCGATGAAACCATGGCCAAGGAGATCATGGTAGCGCGGACAGACCTGGTAGCGTTCGAGGCCCACGCTTCCCTCGACGAGGTCCTCTCTGTTATCGAGGAGCGGGGCTTCTCCCGCTACCCGGTCTACCAGGAGAACGTGGACAAGATCATCGATAACAGAGAGGACCTCGTC
>CAYOTU010000575.1:0-1631 GCA_964406905.1 uncultured Myxococcales bacterium
CGGCGGGAGAGCCTCGCATCGCCCGGATAGACGGCGACGTCGCGCCTCAGGATCGAGAGCCGCGCGTGGCCCGCTTCGCCCCCGTCGCCAACGACCGGCCCGAGTTGGCCGGCACCGACCGGGAGATTGACGTTCTTGTCTCCACCGACGTCCTGAGCGAGGGTCAGAACCTGCAGGACTGCGGTCAGCTCGTGAACTACGACCTCCACTGGAACCCCACCCGGATGATCCAGCGCGCCGGGCGCATCGACCGCATCGGCTCGAGTTTCGACACGCTCTGGATCACCAACGTCTTCCCCGAGGAGGGGCTTGAGCGGCTGCTCGGCCTGGTCCAGCGCTTGAACCGCAAATTGGAGCAGATCGACCAGGCCGGCCTGCTCGACGCCAGCGTGCTGGGCGAGATCGTCCACCCCCGCAACTTCAACACCTTGCAGCGCATCGCCGCCGAGGACGACACGGTCCTCACCGAACTTGAAGCCCAGGCCGACTTGGTGAGCAACGAGTTCCTGCTTCTGGCCCTGCAGGAGACGCTGGAGCGGGGCGACGTCGATCTGGCCAACCTACCCGACGGCATTCACTCGGGCCGTGCCTATGAAGGATACCGCGGGCTCTTCTTCTACTTCACCGCGCCGGCAAAGGCCCCCAGCGCAGGCGAGCACCACTTCTGGCGCTACTACGATCTGACCACCGACCGGATTCTCGACAACCGGTACGAGATCGCGACTCTGATTCGCTGCGGCGAGGCCGAGCCCCGCGTGATCGGCCAGGCGGACGTCTTTGAGATTCAGGAGCGCATCACTGCCCAGATCTTGCGCAGTGTCCAGCACCAGCAGGCTGTCGCCGCCGCCCCAAAGATCCTGGACCCGCTGCAGCAGACGGTCGCCACGGTTCTGCAGCAGCAGCACAACAACCCTGCCGTCGCCTGGCGCGAGGTGAAACGTGCGCTCAAAGTCCTGCGCATCCCGCTCTCAGGCGCCTACCTCCGCGACCTGCGCGACGCCTACAAAGCCTATCAGAAGGATGGCGAGATTGGGGCCCTGCTCAATGCGGTGCAAGACCTGGATGCCAACGCCGAGCCGGAGCCAACGCCGCCGAACGACGCTCCCCACCCCATCACGCGCGAGGATCTGCACCTCGTCTGCTGGGAATATGTCTGGTCGTGAGAACACACGTACCCCCGATTCGGGGACATAGAAGACATATCCAGTCTTGATGAGACTGGAGTGTGAATTCGCCGCGGCAGCAGCCGTAGCGTGAACACGCTCTCCAGTTCGGAATTGACGGTCTGAGATTCAAGGGTTAGGTGACGCCAATGCTCCAGCTCTGGCTTGGGTCAAGAAGGCAAGGCCATCACCGGCGAAGTACCTGCCGGCCCATGGCCCAACAGGCCAAAGAGCCCCAGTATCTGCAGTGAGATCGGACCTCCTTGACGAGAACACCTCGCCCCCATTTGACACAATTTGCCCACGCTCCACCCTTGATTCCCGCTCCGATTCCCTGTATAATAGAACAAAAGATCTACTCCAGGAGGCTCCTCGCGGCAACCGCTCCAGCGCGCAACGCTCCACATCGACGTCACCGGCGTCGAACTACCCGAAGACCAAGGGTGAGATGGGGTATTTTACGAAACA
>CAYOTU010000575.1:1641-2191 GCA_964406905.1 uncultured Myxococcales bacterium
ATCTACTCCAGGAAGCTTCCCCGCAGCAACCGCTCCAACGGCCAACGCTACACATCGATGCCACCGGCGTCGAGCTACCCGAGGACCAAAGCTGAGGGGGAATATTACGAAACAAACCCATTTCTCAGAGCCTCCTGGGTGGCTCCTCCCCCGAGTTTGTGCAGTTCGGTCATACAAGAGCGGCTACGGTTGCCTTACGCATCGAAACCCGAGATATGCCGGACTGAACTGCTTTGCTCTCGGCCACACCTTTCCATCATAGACAATGATGTAGGCGCGTTCTTCATCTGCCTCTGTCGCCGTCCACCAGTAGATCACTTGGGAATGCGTATTCCACAGCGGCGACTCTTTGTCAGGCGTCGTTTCGTAGGTAGCCCTGGTCGCTTCTGCATCCCATACGCCGCCGCTGTTCTGACCGCGGCGAGCCATAGAACGCACGGCTTCATCCACCGTCGGCAGTCGCCAGATGTCTTGTGGCGCAGGGTCGGTGGAAAGACCATCCTCGCTGAGGTGTTGGCACGCCTGCTGCGCTTCATACCAGTCTGCCCCT
>CAYOTU010000576.1:0-2184 GCA_964406905.1 uncultured Myxococcales bacterium
ACGTGCCCACCTTCCAGGTCGACACCCTCACCTACTACGCGGTGGACCACACCCCCTCATACCTGTGGCAGAGCGCATCATGGGAGCTGAGCCGGGTCGTGCTGCCCTTCCTGGAGATCATCATGGGCGGGCCCCAGGCCTGGGACACCAACGAGACCATCCGGCGGGCCATCGAGATTCGGGACGGCGTGGTGCAGAACCCGAAGATCCTGAGCTTTCAAGAGCGCGACGAGGCCTATCCCCACAGGTGACCCACCTCAGGGAGTGCGATCAGGGCTGGAACACTCAGAAGACATCGGGCCGGTCTCCAGAGGAGGTAAGTCTCGTACGAGCAGAAATTCGTCTGCTCAATTCGTAGGATCCGGCGGAGTCTCGCTGTTTTCACCCTGTGGGAGGGCCGTGCTGGCCCGATTCCCCCAGCGCTGTGCTGTGACCTGTAAACGTTGTTGGTTGCTGCATCGCCCCCCCCCTCCGTCGCCTGCGGCGACACCTCCCCCACGAGGGCTCTTGATTGATCATATCTTTGGCGGTCAGGGGACAAAGTTGAGCGCGCCGCGCCGAGGGCCTCAGCCCTGAACGTCGAGCGGATCGATGCGGTAGAAGCGGCTGAGCTCGTCGTAGAGCTCCGGTGCGGCCGCGCGGAGCTTTGCGGGCTTCTCGAAGAAGGTCTCGCTGGCCACCGCGAAGAACTCCGCCTCATTGGTGGCGCCGTACTCCCGTAGGACATTTCGTCGATGCGAGTCTGTGTCTTCGCGCAGCTCCAGGAACTCCCGGCTCATGACCCGGGCCCAGGCGCGGTGGTCTCCGAAGCGGTGGAGGTCCGGGGTGCCGTCGAAGGTGCCGTCCGCGATGTCCAGCACGTGCGCGAACTCATGGAGCGCGGTGTCGTGGCCGTCGTCGGGGACGGCCATGCCCCCGATCACCGCGGCCCAGGAGAGCACCACGGTCCCCCAGGTGTGGGCCTCGCCCAGGATCACGCCGTTTTCGTCGGGGTGCCGGTACGCGTCGGGGTAGACGATGATCTCGGTGAGCCGGTCGTAGAAGGAGAGGTCCAGGTAGAGCACCAGCCGCACCGCAGCGGCGCCGATGACCACCCGGTGCTCGTCGGTGACCTCCAGGCCGCCCGCTCCGAAGAAGTGCTTCGACCAGACGAAGGCCTTCAGGTAGCGGAGGAAGCGGGCCCGGGTCTCTCCCTCCAGCTTGGGGAAGAAAGGGACGTGCTCCGTGAGCCATCCCTCCCAGGCCGTCGGCAAGGGGCGTGTCATGAGGCGGCTCTGCCGCCATCGCGTGATCCAGCGGAGAATCATGGGCTGCGACGCGGTGGATGTTTGGGGGGGAGGGGGACCCCGGTGCGGTCCTCGGCCTTCCGGAACCACCGTCGCCACGCTGCCTCGCCCCAGGCCGCGACGAAGGGCGCAAGGAGCGCGGAGAGGCCCATGGAGAAGAACACGTCGGTGAGGTAGTGGTAGCCCCCCGCGATGCGGCCCCAGGCCACGGTGAGGGTCCACGCGGCGACGACCACGGCCAGCGCGGCCGCGGCGGACCCGCGGCCGCGACGCCAGAGATAGACGACCACAGGGGAGAGGGAGCATGCGGTGGCCGTGTGCCCCGAGGGGAACGAAACCCCGCCCGCGGCGGTGTTCGGCTGCCAGAAGGGGGTGAAGAGGGCGAGATCGCCGCCGAGCTGGTGGAACCGCAGCCGACCCCACGCGAATTTGATTGCGGTGGTGATGACCAGGGGCTGGAGGATCGACATCACCAGGAGGATCACAGCGATGATCTGCGCCTCCTCGGAGCGGCGCCGGAGGGCTGGGGTCAGGAGGAGCAGCACCGCGGCGAACTGGAGGATGCCACTGGGTGTGGTGCCCCAGACCTGGATAAAGTGGGTGAACGCGGTGCCGTCCAGGTCCGCGACCCGGGTGGAGAGAGGCAGGTCCCAGGGGCCAGCGATGAAGAGCCCCGCGATCCAGGCGATCAGGAGGACGGTCCAGGCGCGGCCGGGGCGATGGGCTTGGTTTGGGAGTTTGCTCATGAGGGGAGTCTAGGATGCGGACGGGGGAGACGTCAACGGCGTGGAGCGCGGAGAGTCGGCCCTGAAGGGCCTCCCACAGGGGGAGGGGAGGTGGGACGAAAAACGGGATCGGGTAGCCAGGGGCAGTCGCCCACCCCCAGCTCCCACACCAC
>CAYOTU010000577.1:0-2182 GCA_964406905.1 uncultured Myxococcales bacterium
AGGGAAGCAGGTGCCGGCAGCGTGGATGCATCGGCGACCGAAAACGGGTAGTTATGGTTGCGCTGGCCCGAAGATACGATAGCCCTGCCTGACACTGTGTCACATTGGCGTCAGGGCTCGTCAGCCGACCACTTCCGTCACCCACACCCCATCTATAGGCTCTATCCAGAGCCCGATCATGTCTACCCCGGGGAACCAGTCCTTCACCACGGCCTGGCTCTTCTTGAGTTGGATCATCTGGACGTCCTTGTCCACTGGATTACCTGCGCAGTCCTCGTGCGCGACGATTGCCACCTGCCCACTGCCGTGGCCTTCGATGGAGATCTCCAGCCTCGCCCGGATCCCCGCCAACACATCCTCGGGGTATCCCTCTGACAGGATCCGGATGGGCCCTGCCTCGGTAATTACGTCCACGAAGTCCACCGCAAAGCGGTCCCTCAGGAACCGATTCGCCGGCTCCTGGGTACGGCCGTCCATGCAGTTGATGACTGTCCCGAATGTTCCGCCTGCCATGGTCTTCCTCCTCAATCCAAATTGAAACGACGCGCTGCCGGATGATGTACGACAAGGGCTGAGACCGACTGCTCCGGTACCATCTGCCACGCTTCGGTGAGGGACACCCCCACCCTCCCCGGTTCGAGGAGGTCGAAGAGCGGCCCCTGAGACTCCAGGTCTGGACACGCGGGGTAGCCAAAGCTGTAACGCGAGCCCTGGACCCCTCCCAGTTCCTCCCGCATACAGCGATGCAACCACTCAGCGGTGGCCTCCGCCGTCTCCACCGCCAGACCGTGCCAGTGGAGGTAGTCCCGATACGCGTCTCCCTCAAAGAGGGCCTGAACCCGCGCCTGGGCCGCAGGGCCCACGGTCACAACGAAGAGCCCCAGCACATCGTCTCGATCTGGAGAAAAGTAATCCGCAATACAGTGATGGGGTGCGGTGCGCTTACGCGGGAATCGGAACCTGGCCGCCTCAGCGCTGGTGCCGGGGTCCAGGACAATAAGGTCCTGTCCCTCGCTACGGCAGGGCCAATAACCGTAGACCCCCGCAGGGGCCAGGACTCCCGTCTCCCGTGCCTCGACTTTCATGGCCTCAAAAATCGGCCTGACCCTACCCTCGATCTGATCAGCGTGCTCCTCCCGGGTCATGGTTCCGCGACGATACCGCCATCTCCCCCGAAACAGGGCGGTCTCGTCGAGGAGATCGAAGACCTCGTCCAGGGGGATCGACGTGAGGACCCGCGTACCAAAAAACGGCGGGGTAGGAACCACAACGGTCCGGTCGATGTCCGGTGCGGGCAGTTCGACCCGGTCATGGTCCGCCGCGACGCTGGCACGGGGTTGTTCCAGGGGGACGGAGGCCCCGGCCTCCGGCGATCCTCCTGTGATCTCCCGCAAGGTGTCGAGCCCCGCGAACGCGTCCGCACAATAGTGGACATCTGGGCCGTAAACAGCGCGCAGGTCTCCCTCCACGTAGGGCCGGTTCAGAGCAGCGCCCCCGAGGAGCACCGGCAGGGTCACGCCCCGACGGCGCATCTCCGCCAGGTTCTCCTTCATGATCACCGAGGACTTCACCAGGAGCCCCGACATGCCCAGAGCGATGGCTCCATGCTTCTCCGCAGCCCGAATCATCTCCTCCACGGGCATCTTGATTCCAAGGTTCACCACCCGGTAGCCGTTGTTGGAGACAATGATATCCACCAGGTTCTTGCCGATGTCGTGGACATCCCCCTTGACCGTGGCAAGGATCAGGGTCCCCTGCTCCCGCCGGTCCGAGGACTCCATGAGGCCCTCCAGATGGGACACCGCGCCCCTCATCATCTCCGCGGACCTGAGGACGAAGGGGAGCTGCATCTGTCCAGCGCCGAAGAGCTCACCGACCTCCTTCATCGCACCGATGAGGGTCTCGTTAATTATGTCCAAAGGGGCCCGCCCCGCGGCCAGGAGCGCGTCGAGGCCTTCCACAAGACCCTTCCGCTCTCCGTCCACGACCATGCGGTGGACCCGGACCTCGGGGGAGAGGTCCTCGGCCTCCTCATCACTCCTGGCCACCTTTCGGCCGTCCTGGAAGAGGCCCATGTACCGCTCCAGGGGATCCCCTTTCCCGTGGTCGTCCAGGAGGAGCCGCCGCGCAGCCTCTCGTAACTCCTCGTCAATGCGGTAGAGGGGCAGAATCCCCCGGGCGT
>CAYOTU010000578.1:0-2180 GCA_964406905.1 uncultured Myxococcales bacterium
TGACAAGGGGATGATCCTGGGTTGTGGCCACCCCATGGGCCCCCTGTCGCTCCTGGACTTCGTGGGTCTGGACACGACCCTCTACATCGCGGGAATAATGTCCGACGAGTTTGGTGAGCCTCAGTACAAGGCCCCGGACCTGCTCAAAACCATGGTCGCGGCGGGCAAGCTCGGTCGTAAGTCGGGCGAGGGCTTTTACTCCTACTGAGATCTCTCCGAGAGGGTGTACATCCATGGCCTATCCATATTCACCGTAGAGCGGACGACTTGAGCCCAACGGGAGGCTAGAGGATGACCGAGCAGACTGAGCAGCGCAAACGCGACCACCTGGCTCCTTTTCGTACGGGGGGCGTCGGTCCACGGGAAGCGACCTCCTGGCTGGAGCATGTCCGCCTGGTGCACCAAGCCCTGACCGACGTGGACTTTGATGGCCTGGATCTCGCCACCGAGTTTGCGGGGAAGCCCCTCCGCGCACCCCTCTTCATCACCGGGATGACCGGCGGCACAGCGGAGGCCAGGGAGATCAACCGCGGCATCGCCCGAGTAGCCCAGGGTATGGGGCTCGGCTTCGGCCTGGGCAGCCAGCGCGCGATGCTGGAGCGGCCCGACCTGGCGGATACCTACCAGATCCGTGACGTGGCCCCGGACATTTTGATCGCGGGGAACCTCGGTGTCGTCCAAGCCACGACAGCGACCCCCGCCGCGCTGCGCGACATGCTGGCGCAGGTCGGGGCCGACGCACTCTGCGTTCACCTCAACCCTGCGCAGGAGCTGCTCCAGCCCGAGGGCGACCGGCGGTTCGCAGGGACCGGGGAGGCCCTGGGCCGCCTGGTTGAGATCCTCGATGTCCCGATTATCGTCAAGGAGACCGGCGCTGGGATCTCCAGGGAGGCCGCAGCGAAGTTGGCGGAGGTCGGCGTTTGCTGGTGCGATGTAGCCGGCCTCGGCGGGACCTCCTGGCCTGGGGTGGAGTTGCTTCGAACCGGGACCGACGGCGATTCACAGCGGGCCGCGTTTCGGGATTGGGGCATCCCCACAGCGGCTGCGCTCGTGGACTTGCACGGCGCTCCCCTGGTCTTCCTGGCGAGCGGCGGGATTCGCACGGGCCTTGATCTGGCGAAGGTCCTGGCCCTGGGGGCCCGGGTCGGAGGCATGGCGGCCCCGGTGATTCAGGCCTGGTTCGATGGCGGTGAGGTTGCGGTGCAGCGGCTCCTCGACGAGGTCCTTCAGGGCCTCCGGGCAGCGATGGTCCTCACGGACTGCCGGACCCTTGCAGAGTTGCGGGCTGCGCCCCGGGTACTCCTGGGGCCGCTGCGGGAGTGGGCTATTCAGCGAGGGGCCATCTAGTGGTCAAGAATGAGGTACGACCGATGAGCGAGGCCGAATCAAACCCTGAGTTGAACCTGGACGACCATCTCCTGGCCATCAAGCGCCAGATCGGCGAGGTGGCCTGGTCCATGCGCGTGGCCGCGGCGCGTGAGCAGGAGCGGATCGTCCTGGAGTTGAAAGCCTGCGTCGAGAAGGGCGAGAGCAGGGCCGAGGCATTACGCCGGATTGATTCCAGACTGAAAGCCAACACGGTGAACACATGGTTCGGCAAGTACTCCCGGGGAGGCCTTGTCGCGTTGATCGATCGAAGGGGGCGGCCCGCACTGGGGATTCAGGGGTCATCCGACACCCTGAGGACCCCCACAAAAAGGTATCTGACCAAGACCTCCATCTCCTTCCTCAAGTGGTCGGGAAGCAAGCAGAGCATCCTGCGGGAGCTGACCTCACGGATGCCAACGGAATTTGAAGACTACTTCGAGCCGATGATGGGCTCTGCTGCGTTGTTCCTGTCGCTCAGACCGCCACACGCCACCCTCGGTGACGAGAACTCCGAGCTGGTCGAATGCTTCCGTCTGGTCCGAGACCGGGTCGATGACCTGCTGGAAGCCCTGCTTGAGCACCGGAACACGGAGGAGCATTTCTATCAGGTTCGCGCCCTGCGCGCTGAGGACCTCTCGCCCCTCGCCCGAGCCGCGCGCCTTATCTTTCTGAACAAGACATGCTTCAACGGGCTGTACCGGCAGAATCGTCACGGGCACTTCAACGTCCCCTACGGTCGTATCTCCAACGCGAACATTCGCGACGAGGAGGCCCTGCGACTCGTCTCCGGTGCGCTACAGGGAGTTGCCCAC
>CAYOTU010000579.1:0-2176 GCA_964406905.1 uncultured Myxococcales bacterium
TGGGCCGTGGAGTTCCAGAGGATCAACGCCGCCAGCACCAGGCCAATACTCATTCGTCGCATGGTCGCCTCCTGTTCCAGGTCACGGGCTATGGACCTCCCCCGGAATGTCGAGGCATTGTAGGGGCAAGGCCCCTGAATTGGCAAGACCCTGGAAGGAGAGGCTTCTTTACAAGTTCGTGAAAAAGCATCAAACTTCCAGCCATGCTAGGCGTACTCCTCCACCTGCTGGCTGTGGCTCCCCGCCGGGATCGGACGGCACCGGACCCTGCGGGACCAAGCGACGAGGCGCTCATGGCACGGTTTATGGAAGGAGATGCGCGGGCGTTCGAGGCCCTCCTGGGGCGACATAAGAAGCCCGTCTACCACTTCATCTATCGCTACGTGCGGCAGAAGGAGACCGCTGATGAGATCTTCCAGGACTCCCTGTTGAAGCTTGTCCGCGCGGCGTCCTCCTACCAGCGGGGTGCGCGCTTCTCCGTCTGGATGTACACGATCGTGCGCAACACCATCTACGACCGCCTGCGGCGAGAACGCCACCGGCGGCAGATGCGCGAGCTGGATCGGCCCCTGGGTGCCGACGGCTCGGCGACCCTTGGGGACACGATCCCCGGTGACTCCCCCGATGGCGAGGAGGAGGCTCGAAAACAGGAGTTGCAAGAGCGGCTCGCCGAGGCTGTCCAGGAGCTGAACCCCGATCAGCGGGAGGTCTTTCTCATGCGCCAGTACCAGGGACTGGCCTTCAAGGAGATCGCAGAGGTCATGGATTGCCCGGTGAACACGGCAAAAACAAGGATGCGTTACGCGCTCGAGTCGCTGAGGCGCGAGCTGGCTGAATTCGCGTGAGGGACGGGATGGGACACCACGACGACAGGCAATGGGACGAGCGGGTCGTGGACTACATCTACGGCGAACTCGACCCCGCGGACGCGACGCGCTTTGAGGCGGAGATGGCGCAGCGGCCCGAGCTGGCAGCGGAGGTGCGAGGACTCCAGGCCGTGGCCCGCCTGGCCGCGGCCGACGCGGACCCGATCCCGGAGCCCCCTGAGACAGCGGTCATCGAGGCCCTGACCGCGGCCCGAACCCGCTGCGACGAACTGCGGGAAGCGTCTCCCGGAATCTGGGAGCGAATCGCAGCCTGGCTACTTACCCCCCAACTCGCCGGGGCCCTTTCCCTGGTCCTGATAGTCAGCGTCGGCATCTACACCGTCGAGACCGGCGTCTTCCGCCGGGACAGCGGGGACGAACCCTCGGTGCAAGCCGAGATGGCCCCGGTGGAACCAGCGGCGGAGGCGAAGGCGGAGAAAACGACGGATAAAAAGACGAAGAAGAAGACGGAGGACATGCGAATCGACGAGGGCGTGGTCATTCTGGCTGGAGAGGACGATATGCGGCTCGCACCCGCGCCCCCTGAGGGGTCTGTGCAGGCTCTGGTCCCCAAGGCCGTGGACCAGGCCATGCCCAACGCGTGGATAACAAACAGCGAGGGCCGCGTCGAGGACAAGACCACGGAGTTGCCCCGGACGCGGGCAGCGAAGCGGCTCCAGTCCCTGATGGACCAACTGACCACTGCCGGAAACCTGAAGGCTGCGCTGGTGGCCGAGGAACCTCTCTCCGAGGAAGCAAAGTCGGACACCCGCTCCATGGACACCCCAGCGCGCCCCTCTGCCGTCGAAGCGCGCGTGGAAGTAAACGACGAGACGGGGAACTTCGGCAGAAAGACCATGAGCAAACCTGAGGATGCCGACGCGGCAAAGGTCGCCGCGGCAAAGGTCGCGGAGAAGACCGTAGAGCGACGCAAGAAGGTCCAGAGCAAGGACATGGTTGTGAAGACGGTGGAGAAAAAGAAGAAGGAGGACAAGAAAAAGAACCGGAAGGTCGCCCAGCTCCTCCGCAAGACCGAAAAGGAGGCCCCCCCTCCCGAGGGAACGGGTAAGAAGGGAGCGGGCTGGGACGACAGGCAGACCGAGATACGACACGCCCCGACCAAGTCCCTCCTGGACGGAATCGTGGTCCCGCCCGAAGCGGGTCCTGCTAAGAAGCAGCCTGCCCCGGCCCCGGTCATCACCTCCACGGAGCCCCTCGGAGTGGGGGGCGCGGTGCCTGATGTTGACGGGGGGGAGGACGACGGCTTCATTGGCGGGGCCAACGGAGGGAAAGCGTCCACGAACGGCCGG
>CAYOTU010000580.1:0-2176 GCA_964406905.1 uncultured Myxococcales bacterium
GGGCCGTTTTTTCCGGTCTTGGGCGCGTATTCCTTGACGGATGGCGCGTCGGTGGTGAGGCGTTCGATCAATTCCTTCAAGGGGTCCGCACGGCAGGGCACGACAATCGGCTGCGCGCCCGCACGGCGGAGCGCTGGGATCAGGCCAGCGTAGATCAGGGAGGATTTGCCGGTGCCCGAGGGGCCGGTGAGGACCAGGGAGCGCCCGAAGAGCACCGTCTCGAGGATCTCGGTGATCACTCGGTCCCGTCCGAAGTAGTACGCAGCGTCCTCTTCGTCAAAGGAACTGAAGAACTTGAAGGGGGTAGCGACTGCTGCCTCCATTCGGCTCGACACGACAGGATTTCCTGTCAGAGCGTCGGAGAAGAGCTGTGCGGACATGAAGCGCCGCCGCGGGTCGGACTCCATGGCAGTGAGCACGGCGCGGATCGTGCTATCGGGGACCTTTCGGGCCAGGAGGTCGCTGCGCTGTTTGTCCCGATCCATGGTTGCAGGCCGGGCGCCCATGAGCATCTCGAAGAGCACCACTCCCGCGGAGAAGATGTCCGTACGTTGGTCGATCCGGTGGCCGGCCAGGACCTCCGGCGCGATATATCCCGGGGTGCCCACCATGGTCACCCCCTTGTCCGGATTCACCGAGCGCAGGATCCGGGAGACTCCGAAGTCCAAGATCACGCAGCGCTCCACCCCGCTGGCCTCGGGTTCGATCATTACGTTCTCGGGCTTGATGTCCCGATGGATGATTCCCTTCTCATGGGCTGCGGCCAGACCCTGAAGGATGTCACGGGTAAGGCCCACCGCTCGCGCGTGTGTGAGGCGCCCCTGTTGTCGGATGGCGTCCCGCAGGGTCTGCCCCTTGAGCAGGTCCATGGCGTAGAACAGCTCCCCGGTCTCCGGTGCGTGATCCGCAGCGAGGATCCGCACCACGTGGGGGGAATCCAGGGCAGCGATGGCTTGCATTTCCCGGGCGAACATGGTGTTTACTTCGGGTTCCCGGGAGGCCTCGGCTTTGAGGATCTTCACAGCGACCCGGCGGGCCAGGTTGACCTGCTCGCCCTCGTAGACAGCGCCGAAGCCTCCCTGCCCGATCTTGCGGATCAGGCGCAGCTTGCCGGGTAGGTAGTCCCCCGGCCCCATGGTTCGGACAACGATGGTCTCGGCTTCCGCGTCCTTGGGAGTGAAGGCCGGCTGTTGTCGCTTTGCGGCCTTGTGCCTGGTGGGCAGGAAGAACTCGATGTTCCCCGGCCCGGGTGGGGTCAGCAGCTCGATGTCCGTGGCCGAGGATGATTCCACATGGAGGGTGCCTGTGCCAGGACCCGGGGAGAGGGTCTGAAGGTACTCCACCAGGCTGTGCAATGTCACAGCGCCGACTCTGCGGTCGTACGCGGCGCCCTGGAACGCACCGGTGACCTGTGCGATCAGGCCGGGGCCGCTGCCCGCTGCCCGTACCCCGGTTATCAGGGTCATATCCCGGTCCGGAATCCGGAGCGCCGCGGCCAGGTCTTTCGCTGTTCCAATTTCGTCCAGCACGGGCACGAGATCAGCTATGACCAGAAGGTGGCGGGCCGTACTGGCGGCCAGACGCTGCCGTAGCCAGGTCAAGGGTATAGCGCCGTCACCGGCCAGGGCGACGGGTACGTCCCGGGGCAGCAGGGCCAGACCGTCGTGGCGCCTAAGCGCGTGGCTTGACAGCGCGACCAGGATCAGATCCGGTGTGCCAGCGAGGGCCTGGCCCAGGGCCTCGCTGATTCGTGCTCCTACGTGAACCGTGCCAGGGCCGTCACTGCCCCATATCCCCTCCACGGACCATGCCGGCCGGCAGTGCAGCAGGAGAAGGCCGAGCTGGCGGATCTCCTCTTCCCGATCTCGGTACCAAGCTGATTCCAAGGGCCAGGCTTCGGGGTGGTGGTTGGCGACCAGGAGGGCCCGCTGGACTCTGTTTTCCATTTTCGTGCCCGTATTCCGTTTCAGATAATGTCCATGGAATTCTACCGCGCAAATAAAAAAAAGAAAAGACGGCAGAGATCGTTTGACAGAGGTAATCCTTACGTCCTACACCTTAAATCAAGGCAAGTGTCACAACCAGGGGGTTATACCCAAGGAGGGAGTCATGCCGGGATACGATGATGGTGGTCCTGATCCTATGGGCCTTGAACTCGCCACGGTGAGCGGCGACT
>CAYOTU010000581.1:0-2175 GCA_964406905.1 uncultured Myxococcales bacterium
GTTGTAGATAAGCACCGTGGTCGTCGCGGGGTTCGTCATCCCGGGAACATAGGTGAACATATAGGCCAGCGGATCCACGAGGATGTCCGCAGCCGGTGTGCCGGGTGGGCCGTCGGGTGCTGGAGGCGTGTCTATTCCGGGGATCGTGTCTATACCGGGGAGGGTGTCCGCGCCGGGTACTGCATCCTCGAGGTCCACGTCCCCGCCCGTAGCGTCCGCACCAACGAAATATTTGCACACTCCGTCCAAGCAGTAGCCTCCTGGGCAGTCGCTGTTGCCGCTGCACTCCGGCGCGACCGCGTCCAAGCCACCGTCACCAGTAGCGCTCCCTCCGCACGCCACCAGGGCCGCCATGCCCACCAGAGAGACGATAATCAAGAACCTCTGCATCTCACCCCCCCACGGTTCATCAGAGCCGACATAGAATACCATTCCGGGGGCTCAGATCGCAAGGTGGTGTTACCTGATCAACATACAATCCCCATACGAATAGAACCGATAGCGCTCCTTAACAGCCTCCTCGTATGCCTGCAGGATTTGCTCCCGCCCGCAGAGCGCGGCCACCAGCATCAGCAGCGTGGATCCCGGCAGATGGAAGTTGGTCAGGAGCGCGTCCACCACTCTAAACTGGTAGCCTGGGTGGATGAAGATGTCTGTATCCCCTGCACCGGCCTGGACCTTACTATCGATGCCGGCTGCTGCCTCCAGTGTCCGCACCACCGTGGTCCCCACCGCGAGGACCCTGCGGCCCGCTGCCCTGGCCTGGTTCACTGCGGCCGCTGTCTCCGAGGTCAGCCGCCAGGCCTCCGAGTGCATGCGGTGCTCCCGGATATCGTCCACGCGCACCGGCAGGAAGGTCCCGAGCCCCACGTGGAGGGTCAGGTGCGCTATCTCCACTCCACTCTCGGTCAACGCTTCGAGAATGACGGAGGTGAAGTGCAGGCCCGCGGTGGGCGCGGCCACTGCGCCGGCCTCTGTAGCGAAGACGGTCTGGTACCGGTCCCGGTCCGCGGCTGAGGTCCGCTCACGCCGGATGTATGGCGGCAGGGGCATGTCTCCGAGGGCTTCGAACACGTCCAGCCAAGAACCTCCTCCGGTGAGCCCAAGCCGGTACTGCCCTTCCCCCAGAGCTTCGGTCACCTCGGCCTCCGGACCTTCTTCACCATCCCCCAGCCGGATCCGATGCCCCTTGCGCGTGGTCTTGGAGGCCCGCACCAAAGCGACGGTCTCGTCCCCGGTCCACGGCCCCAACCCGAAAACCTCCACCCGGCCTCCGGTGTCCTTGCGCCCGAAGAGCCGCGCGGGAATCACCCGCGTGTCGTTAAGGACCAGGAGCTCGTCCCCTTCCAGGGAGCGTCGAAGATCCGAGAACATGCGATGCTCAGGATCTCCGCTCCGGCCCTCGCGCGGGAGCACCATCATCCGGCTGCCGTCCCGCTGAGGCGCAGGCTCCTGCGCTATCAGTTCCTCCGGCAGATCGTACTCGTAGGATGTTCGAAAGAACTCAGCTGGGGTCGGGTCAGTCATGGCGGACGTTGTAGACGTGGGCCGGGACGATGTCAACGATCCCGGATCACCTTCGTCGCTCTGTCCCGGTCCTGCAGCCGCCGGACGCGCTCGATTTGATGCTCATGAACCTGATGGTCAACCTGTGGGACCACGTCGATCCCTTTGTTCCCGCGATGTTTGACGAGGAGATCCAGGGCTTCGTAGGGGGTCTGATCGAGCTGATCAAGGCCAACACTCAGTAGCCGTTGGCCTGTCTCCCGGCTCATTCGTAGTGCGTCCACATCCGAATCACCTTCACCACATGCTCCTCCTCGAGCACCTGGTACACGAGACGATGTTGGATGTTGATCCGCCGGGAGCAGGTGCCTGCCAGATCGCCTACGAGCTTCTCAAAACGAGGCGGAGTACGGTACGGGTCCTCCTGCAGCAGGTCCCACAACACCTGCACCTTTGACTTCAGACCCGCCTTTGCGACCTTGCGCGCGTCCTTTCGAACTTGTCGGGTAAAGATCAGCCGCCAAAGCGTGGATGTCACCAATCCAGCTCCTCAGCGCACTCCTCGACAGGGGTCGCCAATCCCTCCCGGACTGACTCCCGCATCCCGGGCACGCTGAGAAGAAACAGGGTCTCCTGGATAGCGCGCCAGTCATCCTCGGACACCAGGAC
>CAYOTU010000582.1:0-2170 GCA_964406905.1 uncultured Myxococcales bacterium
GAATCTACTGCTCAGAACGGTTTACCCGATCTTCGGTCAGGGCTGGGTACAAGAGGGCGGTAGAACCGCTTCCGATCCTGGGCGTACAAGCCGCACCGGCACTTTTCGGCCGGCGCGGTGTCACGGGTCGGAACGGAATGAACGAGCAGGAAGGGGGCAGCAATGAATAGCGGAAGTGGAACGAGGACGGGCCTGGTACGGGGATTCGTCGTGGTCATAGCCGTGGTCGCGCTGACCGGGCTCAGCGCAGCGAAGGAGAAGCCGGTAGAGATGAAGACCGGGCGCTTGGCGCTGGTGATGAATTACCCCTACCAGATCACCGGCGAGGGGAAGACCAAGATCCACGTCGTCCTATTTACGCCGGACTTCGAGCCCGCGGCGGGCGCTGTGGTCAAGGTGAACGGCAAGAAGGTAGGGGTCGCGGATGAGCACGGGACCTGCATCTTCGACTACGTGCCCGGCGCGAACAGCGCGCATAAGCTCGTGGCCACCTTGAAGAAGGGCGGGACTCGGTATCGGGTAACCAAGGCGTTCCAGAGCAACGCGCGGACCCAGAGCTTTCGCTCGGACCAGCTCTTCGTCTACACGGATCGCGGCGTCTACAACCCCGGAGACACGATCCACGTGCGGATGCTGGCCTGGGAGCTTTTGGGCAACTACACTGCGCTCCCCGGCGCGGAGGTCACCGTGCTGTTCCAGTCCCCCGGCGGCCGTGTGTTCGGCGGTGAGAAGGTGAAGACCGACGCGGACGGCGTGGCAGCGATGGAGCTGCCCCTGCCCGAGAACATGCCCCTTGGTCACTACGAGCTGAGGGTCCTTTATAAAAAAGCCAGTGAGACGGCCCGCCTCCGGGTGGAGCGCTTCCAGCCGCCGGTGATGAACATCAAGCACGACTTGAAACGCTTCCTCACGCCGGGCCAGGAGTCGCTCATGATCTCCGTGGGGCTCACCTGGTTCTCCGGCGGCATTCCAAAGGGCGCGTCACTCACCCTGACGGCCCTCGCACCGGGGGGAGTGGAGCTCCTGAAGCGGGAGTTCATGTCGGACAAGATCGGGCGGTACGGCCTCACCCTCGACGAGAAGGACCTGGACGCGATCCGGGGGGGGCTCCAGCCGGAGCAGTCCTTCCAGATGAAGCTCGTGGCAAAGGACGCGTTCGGCCGCACCAGCGAGGTCAAGCGGGACATGGTCTACACTGAGCGGCCGTACCGCGCGGTGCTGGAGTGCGACAAGGACGACTACCCGCCGGGTGAGACTGTGGTCCTCACGGCTCGGGTGGTGGACCTGGACGGGCGTCCTGCGCGCGCTATCCCCCTCACGATGACCCTGGGTGGCACCAAGACGAAGGCCACCGCGAAGACCGACGACGCGGGGATAGCGGAGTTCCGCTTCAAGATGGGCAAACAGGCTCGCCAGGCGGAGGTCCGCAGCGAGCTGATGCGCCAGCCCCTCGGCCAGCGGCAGATCCGGCTGAACAGCGCGAAGCCCATGGTCTCCAAGGTGAAGGAGCCCCCGAAGAAGGAGGGGATCTCCACCCACATCGACGTGACCTTTCACAAGGATTACGTCCCCGTGGAGAAGGTGATCCACGTTGACCTCACGGATATCTCGGGCGGCCTGGTCGCGTCCACCACGATCCCGGTCTCCAAGCGGGACGACGGCGTCTGGATTGCGGGCGGCACCGTGATTGCGTCCACCTGGGGCACGATGCTGGCCAACCTCTACGTGGTCGCTGTACACAAGAAAGACGCGGGCAAGCGCCTCAAGAAGAGGCGCGTGGGCCTCATCACCGAGGGACAGCATGTCACCCTGCTGCCCGCGTCCGAGGCGACCATTACGATCCGCAACCTGAAGCCCCGGGTGAAGCCCGGCGAGGTCCTGGACGTGATCGTGGACGTGAAGACGAAGAGCGGCGACGAGGCAGCGCTGGGCGCGTCCATGGTGGACCAGGCGGTGATCTCCCTGATGGATCCGCTGGAGACCACCCCCGGCGACCACTTCTACAACCCCCAGCGCAAGGTGATCTCCACCGGCGGCGCGGGGGTCCTCACTTGGCCCGTGGTGGATAGGAACTGGGGCAACCCCTCGCGGGACATAGCGTACACCAACTGGGGCTTCAAGGGCCCCGGTGGTTGGGTTGCGGGCCAGGATGCGGGCGATGACTTCGAGG
>CAYOTU010000583.1:0-2170 GCA_964406905.1 uncultured Myxococcales bacterium
GATCCGACGAGCGCATCAGCTCGCTGATGAAGGGCTCCTGTAGTTCCTCGATGTGCTGCCAGGAGGGGTCCTCGATGAGGCGCTTCCCCAACTCCGTGAGGCGGGGACGGTTCTCTTCGAGGACCTTGACGAACGTGCTGCCGACCCTGGGCCAGAGGCGGAGGCTGTCTTTGAAGGCCTTGCCCCCCTTCTGGGCCATCTCCGCGAAGTTGGGCCAGTAGAAATCCCGGGCACCGAAGGGGAGGATCTTTTTCGACGTGGACATGAGCCCCGCCAGGATCTCGTTGGGTGCGAACCCCGCTGCCAGCGGGGCCGCGATGAGGGAGCCCGCGCTGATGCCGACGTACATGTCGAAGTCGGTGACGCGGCAGTTGCGCAGGAGGTGCTCCAGCGCAATGAGGCCCCCGATCTTGAACGCACCCCCGGAAACAGCGCCTCCCGAGAGAACGATCGCTACCTTTGGGGATTTTCGTGGCTTTCCCGAGGATTTCTGGACGATGGAGATCGCCATGGGTACCCTCCCGTGTCCGTATTATCATACAGATCAATGGCCCCGGCACCAGAATCCTGTTGTATACTGGGTTGCGTTTCGCCCTCCGGAGGACCAATGCGTACCCCGATCCGCAGTCTGGCTGTTGTTGCCCCCGCTGGGCCGGTGCCACTGGATCGATTTCGGAGAGGGCTTGATGTGCTGGAGGCCCTGGGACGCACTACGAAAGTTTTTTTTGATGAGTCCGCCGGGGATGACGGGTTCCTGGCCGCGCCGGACGCGGAGCGGGCGAAGCGCTTCATAGAGGCCGCAACGAGCGGTGCGGACGCTGTCATTGCGGCCCGGGGCGGCTACGGCGCGTACAGGCTCCTGCGCCGCCTCCCGGCCGCGGCCCCGGGGTCGCCGTCCTCCCTGCCGATGACGATGATCGGTTTTTCCGACGTCACAGCGCTCCTCCTGGGTTTGTCTCGACGCTGGGGCTGGTGCGGGGTGCACGGCCCCAACGTCACTACCTTGGCCGATCTCGATGGCCCTTCGCTGGACGCTTTTCGTTGCTTCCTGGACGAACCGGGGGGAGAGACGGCTTTCTGTGGCCTCGACGTTCTGTACCCAGGCAAGGGGAAAGGACCCCTGACCGGTGGCAATCTCTCGGTGCTCTGCTCCCTCCTGGGCACCCCCGAGGAGCCGGATCTCACCGGTCGGGTTTTGTTCATAGAGGACGTGGGCGAGGCGCCCTACCGCCTGGATCGTCTCCTGCATCATCTGGCGTCCTGCCGTAGCTTCCCAAGCCTGGCAGGGCTCGCCGTGGGGGACATGGGCCGGGGAGCGGATGATGCGGTTCGTCAAAGCCTGCGAGCCCTATGCGCAGCCCATGACCTGCCCGCGGCGGCGGGCCTCCCCGTGGGCCACGGGGCCTCCAACTATCCTCTGGTTCTCGGGATCCCCGCTGCAATCGACGCGGGCGCTGGCTGTCTAAGACTCAGGCCCGTCTGAGACGTTTTGCGGTCGCCTTCCACGGCCGCGAAATCTGCGCCAAAAAGCGTTTGACTTTGGGTCGCCGGCGGACAAAATAGTTCTGATGTAGCTGTAGGCTGCAACGCTGGCCATTCGTGTCGGCGCCGGAAAGCGGTAGGGTTGGGAGTGCGGAATCGGTATCTTGACGTGAACGAGAGGGAGTCCGATGCATAGACGGAAACTGGCGTACGGGGGGGTCCTGGCAGCCACGATGCTCGTTCTGAGCGTGTCGGTGGCGGGGTGCGACTCCACAGCGTCGCTCTATCTGAGCGAGGTGCAGTGGGACGAGCTGACCGTGATGAGCGCGGTGCCCATGAAGAAGGTCTCCGGGGAGAACGGGCAGGTGGAGTACGTGCCCATCTGCCGAATGCAGGACGAGGCGGCCGACGGCCTCCTCATGCGGATCTTGTTCAAGGGCACCCAGAAGAAGGACAGCCCGGACCAGGATCAGTCGATCCGCCCGGGAGACCGGGTGGACCTTCAGGAGGTCACCTTCTCCAGGGTGAACGCTGAGCGCTTCGAGTTGGCCTTCTCCTGTATTGAGAAGCAGCTCCCGGGCGCCGCGCAGTGCAACACCAACGCGGACTGCGGGGACGGGGAGGTCTGCGATATCAGCGTGGGCAAGGGCTTCTGCGTGGACGGGCTCAGCAGCTGCTACTCGGGCAT
>CAYOTU010000584.1:0-2168 GCA_964406905.1 uncultured Myxococcales bacterium
GCCGAGGTCCATCATCGCGGCCCCACCTTCCTGGACGCAGTCGAGGTCGCCACAATCTTCCGGACAGGAGCAGTAGTTCTCGCCCGGTCCGCACTCGCCGTTGCCGCACTTTGCACAGACCGGCGCATAGCAGAACGTTCCGATGCACTCACCGCCGTCGGGTACGAAGTTTGAATTGAGCATCTCTGCACCGTCGCAGCACTCCCCGTCGGCTGGCATCGGGTAGCCCTCCGGCGTGCAGAGCCTTCCGCCGCCGCAATCTGCGGGGCAGTTGAACTCATTCTCGCCGAAGTTGCATGCCCCATCACCGCAGGGCGCGCAAACGTACATCAGGCAGCCCGGCGAATCGTCCAGCGGAATGGACTTTACAAAGGGATTGCCGTCGCAGCAGTCTCCCGCAGCCACCGAGTAGTTGCCCAATTCCAGGCACTGCCCCGAGCAATCCTCGGGGCACGAGCAGAAGCTCTCTCCCTGCCCGCACGCGCCATCGCCACATTTCGTGCAGATGTGGAACACCCCGCAATCAAGGGGGGCACACTGCCCTTCCTGGACTCCATCCGACGTGAGGGTTTCGGTCAAGCCCTCGCAGCAAGGCCCGCCCTCTTCAAAGACCCACCAGGAACCCTCTGTGAGGCATTCCCCACAGTCTTCGGGGCACCCTTCAGCCGTCTCACCCTCGCTGCACAGTCCGTCCCCGCACTTGACGGGGCAGTCCTCCGGGCAATTGTCCGGGTTCTCTCCCTCTTCGCAGTTGCCGTTCCAGCAGCAGGGAGCCAGCCAGACGTCGTCACACATGTGTTCCTCGTCGCAGAACGCGACGCAACAGGGTCCGCATTCGAGTTGAGGACAGTCCTCGGCATCGCAGCATTCCACCGGGTCAGTGCAGTCCTCGGGGCACGAGCACGGATCCTCATCCGCTGCGCACGTTCCATCGCCGCAGGCCTGCGGAACTACCGTGTCCGTCTCGGTTACCTCTATGACATCGCCGGGCTGAATGTCCACCGCATCCTCCGGGACCACCCCATCTTCCGGGACCACCGAGTCTTCCGGAATCAACCCGTCTTCGGGCATCACTCCGTCTTTGGGCATCGTTGCGTCCTGAGACGTCACCGTGTCCGTCACCTGGGACGTCCCGTCCTCTATGTCCTTGTTTGACTCGCAGGCGGGCTGGCACAGCATCGCCAGGAAAAGCAAGACCCCGCCGATTCCACAGAAATGTCTCATGGCAACTGCCTCCCTAAGTTGTGGTAAGCCTGACTCACCACCAGACTACGCAACCTGGACCCGTCTTCCAAGCCGTTGTTGGAAACCGGACACTCCTTGGCAAGACCCACACCGCGCTCGGCCCACGTCATCCTGAGCAAGCGAGCGGAGCGAGCGCTGTCGAAGGACCCCTGAACTCTCGGGCAGAGGGCTCTCTGCGGACCGACCGAGAGGTCCTTCGACTTGGGTCGCCGCGGGCGACCCCACGCTCAGGATGACGTGGGCCGAGCGCGATGGTTGGGAGGGGATCGGGGAGGCTACGCGGTGACCGTGGCCCCGTGGGGGATGTCCTCTGCGGGGATATTTGCCTCGGGGTGGACGATGACGTTGGCGCCGAGGCGGGCGTTGGCTGCGATCTTCACGTTCTTGCCCACCACAGCGCGGATCACCTTGGCGCCGGCCCGGATCACCGTCCGGTGCATGATCACCGAGTCCTCCACCACAGCGCCGGGCTCCACCACCACGCCGGGGGATAGCACCGAGCGGGAGACCCGGCCCTCCAGGCGGCAGCCCGGGGAGACCACGGAGCGGTCGAGGTCCGCGTCGACGGAGACCCAGGACGGGGGCATCGCGTGGAGGGACTCGTAGTCCATGTTGGTGCGGGTCCGCAAGCTTGACAGGTTGAAGCCGGACTCGGGATCCAGGAGATCCATGTTGGCCTGCCAGTAGGAGTCCAGGGTGCCCACGTCCCGCCAGTAGCCCTCGAAGCGGTGTGCGAGCGGAGAGAATCAAAGTGGGAACTCTTCCTCCCCAGAGTTCTGCCCAGAGTTTTGTCTATCCTGTTGCGTGAACGTTCATCCACTTGGCGATGAAGGTTCCTGAAGCCGAGGCACGGAAGGCAGCCTTCACTACTGACCGGGGGTCTCCTCGAGAGAAATGTTGGCAGGCCCGTGGCTCTTCTGGAG
>CAYOTU010000585.1:0-2157 GCA_964406905.1 uncultured Myxococcales bacterium
CCAGCTCGAAGCCGGTCCAGCCGAAGATCAGCCACGCGTCCAGCACCAGGTTCACCAGGTTGGCGATGATCCCCGCGTACATGGGCACCTTCACGTCGCGCCGTCCCTGGAAGAAGCCCATGAGCGCGAAGGTGACCTGTGTGAAGACCGCGCTGAGGCTGCGCCACTTGATGTAGACATAGGTCTGGTCCTGGACGTCGACGGGGTTGTGGGTCCAGGGGAGCACCAGGTAGCTGAAGTAGCCCAGGAGTTGCAGGACGACACCTGCACCCACAGCGATATAGATCCCTTGCCAGGTGTAGCGCCCCACCGCGGCGTCGTCGCCGCGGCCGTGGGCCTGGGAGACGAAGGTGCTCGTGATGCGGCTCAGGTTGTTGAACAGGGAGTAGGCCGCCCAGGTCAGCACGCCGCCGAGGCCCGACGCGGCCAGAGCGACGCTGCTAACCCGACCCAGCATGGCGGTGTCCACGGTCCACATCAGGGTCTGGGACAGCATGGTGAGGATGGTCGGCGTGGCCAGGGCCATGATCTCTGGAAAATGGTGGACGCGCAGGCTGCCAAACCTGCTCCATCTCCCGAGCGCACGCGTCCGCGCGCTCGGCGAGTTGGTCGTGTGGTCTTCAGGCTCAGTCAAGTCATCCACCAAGGAGAGAGGCCCCGGAAAACCCGGGCAGCGGCGAAATGTATCGCAGAACAACCAGACTTGGAAGGGAGGCGGCCGACAGAGGCTGCGAGGAGAACATTCAGGTCGAAATCTACGTGCCCTTACGTTAGGATTCAAGCAGGCAATCGACAGGATCCATCGGACCGACGCACCCAGCAGAGAGGAACAGGATGTTCAAGACCCGCATCACCGAGCTCTTCGGCATCGAACACCCCATCGTCCAGGGCGGCATGCACTTCGTGGGACTGGCCGAGCTGGCCGCGGCCGTGTCCAACGCCGGGGGCCTGGGCATGATCACCAGCCTGAGCCTGGGCACGCCCAAGGGGCTGGCCCGGGAGATCGCGCGCTGTCGGGAGATGACCGACAAGCCCTTCGGGGTCAACCTGACCTTCCTGCCCACTCTGACCCCGCCGGACTATCCCGCGTTCATCGACGCGATCATCGAAGGCGGGGTGACCATCGTGGAGACCGCAGGCCGCAGCCCCGAGCCCTACATGAAGGCCCTCAAGGACGGGGGCCTGACCGTGATCCACAAGTGCACCTCGGTGCGCCACGCGCTCAAGGCCCAGGCCGTGGGCTGCGACGCGGTCTCCGTGGACGGCTTCGAGTGCGCGGGGCACCCCGGTGAGGACGACGTCCCGAACATGATCCTCCTGCCCCGGGCCGCGGACGAGCTCACCGTACCCTTCGTCGCGTCCGGAGGCATGGCCGACGGCCGCAGCCTTGTGGCCGCGCTGGCCCTGGGCGCGGAGGGGGTCAACATGGGTACCCGTTTTATGGCAACGGTGGAGGCCCCGATCCACGAGAAGGTAAAGCAGGCGATCCTGGACGCGACGGAGCTGGACACCCGCCTGATCATGCGGCCCCTGCGCAATACCGAACGGGTGCTCTACAACGCCGCGGTGGAGCGCCTCCTGGCGAAGGAACGTGACCTCGGAGAGGACCTCAAGATCACGGACATCCTCCCCGAGGTGGCCGGCGTCTACCCCCGGGTGATGAAGCAGGGGGACATGGAGTCCGGCGCGTGGTCCTGCGGCCTGGTGGCCGGGCTGATCCACGACATCCCCACCGTGGAGGAACTGGTCCAGCGGATCGTCACCGACGCGGCTGCGATCATCCGGGCACGCCTCGCCGGGATGCTGGACGGGGAGATGTCCCCCTGAAGGATCCCGAGGAGACGCGCCGGGACACTAATCGTGGGGGTTACCCGTCCACCGCAATAACTCCGACCCTCCGGAAACCAGTCAGCCCTCAACTCCACAGGGAGTGCCCCACTGTTGTGGTGCTGTGCGCGTTCCTCCGTGTAATGGGAGTTCGTCGGCCAGGGCCCCTCCATAACGCTGGCGGCTTGGGCCGCGAAACCACAAAAGCTGCTGTAACCGAAGTTCCGGGGGGGGAGATAAATCCTGGACGAGACGCACGAGTTTGTCTGCTTCATGCTCGCTCATGCCACTACGAGGTCTTCACGCATCCAAAGCCTCGAAGCCGACGGC
>CAYOTU010000586.1:0-2152 GCA_964406905.1 uncultured Myxococcales bacterium
CCACGGGAAGGGCTGCTACGCGAGCATGATGGATATCATGATCCTGGGCGCCACCGAGGTGGATCTCGAGTTCAACGGCAACGTGGTGACGCACTCCGACGGCTACCTGCTCCACGGCATCGGCGGCTGGCAGAACTGCCTGTCCGCGCGATGCACGATCCTGCCCGTCCCACTGTTCCGGAACCGGATCCCGGTGATCCGCGACAGTGTGACCACCCTCTGCGGCCCCGGGGAGCTCATCGACGTGATCGTCACCGAGCGCGGGATCGCAATCAACCCACGTCGGCTGGACCTCATCGACCGGGTCAAGGGCAGCGGCCTCCCCATCACAACCCTGGAGGCATTGAAACACGAGGCCGATCAAATATGCGGGATCCCGGAGCCCCCACGCTTCGAAGAACAACCCGTCGCAGCAATCAAGTGGGTCGATGGCACGGTCATCGACGTGGTCAACAAGGTAACGGAGTGATCAAATGAGCAAGCGAACCATCGTGACCATGCCCGGCGACGGCATCGGACAGACCGTCCTGGATCAAACCCTGCGCGTCCTCGACGCGGCCGGCTTCGACGCGAACTACGTCCACGCAGACATCGGCTGGGAGTTCTGGCGGACCGAGGGCAACCCCCTCCCCGAGCGCACCCTCGCGCTCCTTGAGGAGCATCAATGCGCGCTCTTCGGTGCGATCACCTCCAAGCCCAAGGCCGAGGCGGCCGCGGAGCTGTCTTTGGACCTTCGTGACAAGGGCTACGTCTACTACAGCCCCATCGTAGCGATGCGCCAGCACTTCGACCTGGACATCTGCATCCGCCCCTGCCGCTCCTACCCGGGCAACCCCCTGAACTTTGTCCGCCGCGGCCCCACCGGCGAGTTGGAGGAGCCCGCGGTGGACGTGACCATCTTCCGCCAGAACACCGAGGGCCTGTACGGCGGCGTCGAGTGGACCAACCCCCCGGACCTGGTCTATCAGGCCCTGTCGACCCACCCCAAGTTCGCTGGCTTCAAGTCAGCACCCAGGGAGGAGCTGGCGATCTCCACGCGCATCTTCACCAAGCACGCGTGCCAGCGCATCGTCAAGGCCGCGTTCGACCACGCAGTGAAGCACGGCTATGACTCGGTCACCGTCTGCGAGAAGCCCAACGTGATCCGGGAGACCTCGGGCATGATGCTCACCGTCGCGGAGGAGTTCGCACCCTCCTACCCGGGGATCCGCCTCAAGAACACCAACATCGACGCACAGATGATGTGGCTCACCAAGAACCCCGAGGCCTACGGCGTGCTGGTGAGCGGCAACCTCTTCGGCGACATCGTCTCCGACGGCTTCGCTGGCCTCATCGGCGGCCTGGGCTTCGCGTGCAGCGCGAATATCGGGGACAAGGTGGCGATCTTCGAACCCACCCACGGATCCGCGCCCAAGTACGCGGATCTTGATCCCTCCATCGTCAACCCTATTGCGATGATCGCGAGCGCATGCATGATGCTGGACCACCTGGGCGAGTTCGACCTCTCCAACCGCATCAAGGGCGCTATCGCCGCGGTGATCGTGGAGGGCGAGGTGCGCACCTACGACATGCTCAAGCTATCCGGCTCCGCGCAGGTAATCAGCCAGGGCGCGGCCAGCACCGAGCAGATGACCGACGCAGTAATCGCACACCTGTAGGCACCGGAGGCAGAAGATGGAGCAGTACATTCGGAGCGTCTTCGGAGACCTGCTGGGCTCCATGCGCGACCAGGACATGGCAGACCGCACCGTGCGGGCCTGGGTCCTGGCCGCGGAGCGGGGCGGCTGGCGCCCCGAGGACCTGGAGCGGATCCCCTTCACCCTCCTCACCGAGACCCGGGGGATCAACCTGATCGAGCACACCCTGGCCGTGACCCGGGGGGCCCTGGGCCTCGCTGCCGCGCTGGAGGAGAGCTACCGCGAGATGCCGTTCCCCATCAACCGGGATACCCTCGTCGCGGGGGGCCTCCTGCACGACGTGGGCAAGCTCCTGGAGATTGAGCACGGGTCGGGCGGGTACCGAAAGAGCCACCACGGCAAGTGCCTGCGCCACCCGATCTCCGGCGCGATCATCGCGGCCGAGGTGGGCTTCGGCCCGGACCTGGTCAACACCATCGCAAACCACGCCAAGGAAGGCGAGGGCCGCCCCCAGC
>CAYOTU010000587.1:0-2151 GCA_964406905.1 uncultured Myxococcales bacterium
CATGAAAACTCTCCATTCGTTCAGCTCGAATGCATGGATAGCACTGTACATCAGGGTATCCGGAATGGAAAGGAGCAGCCGAGGGGAGGCATCCGCGCTGTAGAGGTTTTCAGTCCAACCCAGCCAGCATAGCTGGCTGGGCACC
This sequence comes from uncultured Myxococcales bacterium, assembly GCA_964406905.1. Classification (GTDB taxonomy): domain Bacteria; phylum Myxococcota_A; class UBA9042; order CAIXZC01; family CAIXZC01; genus CAZNWW01. The sequence continues at coordinate 146 of CAYOTU010000587.1, forward strand.
GCCCTTCTGGCTGGGAAACGCAGTTTGGCATAGGGTGTGGGGTAGAATCCGTTCCAGAAGGCCTATGAACTGCCTCTCAAGGGATGTTTCGGCCTCGAATCTGGGGTAATCTGATTTTGTGGGCCTCAGTTGTCCGCTATATCACTTGGCTTGCTGACATCGCGGATGGCTCAGAAATAGACCTTTCAGCTTGTCAGTTCGTAGGAGCCATGCTAGTTATCTGGACGGTTTTTTGGTCCGTGCCCGGATCAGGTCTAGAGTCGAGGGTGCGTTGGAAGGCGCGCAGACTGAGGGAGGACGTTATGGAAGGACTCGTTACACTGGTCGTCATGGGCACGGGAATCGCCATCGCGGTGGGGCTCTCCTACGCAAGCCTCCACCTCGTCCTCTCCCTGCTTCCGGACAAGACCACCGAAGAAGAAATTTAGCTTCGGCTACTGGCTTCGGACGACATCACCATCTAAGATGCACCCCACAGGGGGATGCGATGCTTCCATTCAGCCTTGAAGCCCGTGAAGATCAGCGCCGGGCCGCGCGGGAGACCACCTTTGATGTCGTGGTCATCGGCGCGGGAATCAACGGGGCCGGTGCTGCGAGGGATCTGGCGCTGCGGGGCCTGTCCGTCGCTGTCGTAGACCGGGGGGACGTGGGCGGCGGGACATCGAGCTGCTCGTCGCGGCTAATCCACGGAGGACTGCGCTACCTGGAGTACTACAACTTCGGCCTCGTCGCAGAGTCTACCGCGTACCGCTGGCGGCTCATGAAGCTGGCCCCACACCTGGTCACCCCCCTCCCCTTCCTATTCCCGATCTATAAAGGGGACAAGAACCCCCGGTGGCTGATCCGCATGGGCGTGGCGATCTACGGTATGCTCTCCCTGGGGCGTAAGGCCGGGCCAACGAGGGGCCTGTCGCCGGACCGTACCCTGGAGGCGGAGCCGGGCCTCCGCCGGGACGGCCTCACCGGGGGCGTGGAGTACCACGACTGCGCCACGGACGACGGACGCCTGACCCTTGAGACCCTGATGGATGCGCATGAGGCCGGCGCGGCGGTCTTCCCCCGCACCGAGGTCGTCGGCGGCCTCGCCAAGGGCGATCGCCTCGATGGGCTGGCGGTGAAGGACCTCCTTGACGGCGAGGAGTGGGAGCTGAAGGCCCGGGTCGTGGTGAACGCAGCAGGTCCCTGGGCAGACGGAGTCCACGAACTCCTCTTGCCAGGACGGATCCCCCGCTGGCTCCGTCCCACAAAGGGTGTCCACCTGGTTTTTTCGACAACGCGTCTCTCCGTCTCCCGCGCTGTGACCATGATCGTAAAAGAGGACGGCCGCCCCGTCTTCGTGATCCCCTGGGGAAACATGGTCTACGTGGGCACCACCGACACGGACGTGGCCGACCCCGAGGCGCGTCTGGACACCACCCGAGAGGACGTGGACTACCTCCTGAGGACCACCAACCGTTACTTCCCGGACGCGCACCTCACTCCCGCGGATATCATGAGCACGTGGGAAGGGCTCCGGCCCCTGGTCTGGGAAGAGGGAGCCGAGATTGCGGCAGACGTGAGCCGTGAGGAACGCATCGAGGCCCCCGCACCCAACCTGATCACCGTGGCTGGCGGAAAGCTGACCACCTACCTCCTCATGGCCCGAAAGACCGCAAACCTGGCAGCGCGGATCCTGGGGCGGGACCACGGGATATCTGTACCCAGGTCTCAAGCAGTAAAGACAGCGCTGGGGCCAGCGCGGCCCGGGGACCTCACGGCGGCAAAGGCCGCGGCTGTGGTTCGTGCGAGGGAGCTGAGTCTGTCCGTGGATGCAGAAGCCCTGGCCGAACGCCGGGGTTTCACAGCGATAGCGTTGCTCGACCTCATGAAAAACGACCCGAGCCTGGCCGAGCCCTGCGTCGAGGGCCTGCCGTGGCTGCGGGCCGAGCTGAGGTACGCAGTGGACCACGAATACGCGTGCACAGCAGAGGATCTCCTGGTCCGGCGAACCATCCTGCACTACCAGG
>CAYOTU010000588.1:0-876 GCA_964406905.1 uncultured Myxococcales bacterium
AATCCACCAGCGGAGACAGCGTCTTCCCATTGGCCGAGGTCCAGTTCGTCGGTGCAAACAGCTCCTCCCCCAACGGGGACATTACGGACTACCAGTGGAGCCTCGCCGCTGTCCCCGAGGGCGCGCTCACAGCGTTCTGGCCAAACCCCACCACCATGAACCCCAAGCTACGGGTCCCCCTGGTAGGTGACTACGTCATCGACCTCGACGTCTGGGACGAAACAGGGATCAAGAGCTGCAACCCCGACTCCTACGCTATCTCAGTCATCCCCGCGGAGACCCTCTATTTCGAGTTGTCATGGGAGACACCGGGGGACCCTAACGAAACAGACAACACCGGTACCGACCTCAACCTCCACCTGGTGCATCCCTTGGCCGGGGGACCGGACCACGACGGAGACAGCGTCCCCGACGGCTGGTACGAGGTTCCATACGACTGCTTCTGGGGAAACATGTCTCCTTCAGTATGGGGCAGCGCGGACCCCAGCGTGGACGATGACCCGGTGCTTCTTTGGGAGGACAACGACGGCGCTGGCCCCGAGGTCATAGCATTCGATCTGCCCGAGGAGGGCGTAGCCTACAGGATCGGCGTGGTCTTCTGGGACTCAGCGGGCATGGGCGCAGTTGACGCGCGTGTGCGGATCTTCGCAGACGGAACAGAGATCCTGGACACAGGACCTGTCTTCCTCATCGAGGAGGATCTTTGGGAGATCGGCTCAGTAAGCATCACCGGCGGCGTCGCCACGATCATTGAGCCCACCTCGCAAAAGATCATCGCCAACTACCCCAAGCCCTTCGGCGGCTGAATGCTATCGATTGAATGCGCATTGACGAGGAAGGGAGAGTGAGCATGGATCGAATCACCCGAGTTCGCAT
>CAYOTU010000588.1:886-2151 GCA_964406905.1 uncultured Myxococcales bacterium
CACCGATCGGTTCATCCTCTGGCCGAAGCGGGGCATCGAATTCATCGACCTGGATGTGAGTTCTCTCACCGTCCTGATCGGTGAGAACGGTTCGGGCAAGAGCACCATCATCGAGTGTCTGGAGATCCTGCATAAGGCAGGCGAGGCGAACTTCATGCAGCAACTCTACGACATCCATCGTGGGATGCCGGGGCTGCTCCGGAAGGGAGCATCGGCCTTGGAGCTTGGCGTCGTCGTCGAGGACGACGCTGGGCAACAGCCGCGTATCGAGTACTCATTCGTGCTTGCTCAACAAGGGGCCGGCGCGGTGGTCAAGAGCGAACTGCTGCTCGTGGGGCCGATGAACAAAGGCGACAAGCCGCAGGTAGCGCTGCGGCGGACGACTTCCAGGGTCGAGGGGTTCAACGAGAGGGGGGACAGCCTCGTCATAGGCGGGGGGACCAGGGGAATAGACCCCGAACAGCTCACGATAAGCAGATTTGGAGCCCCGCCTCCGCATAAGGCATTCGAGCGGCTGCTCGTGGTGCTTCATGGCATCGAGGTCCACCTCCACTTCAACACGGTCGCAGCCTGGGCCGCGCGCTCGTACCGGTTATCACTTGGCATGAGAGAGAGCCTGCTCTTCCAGCCGGCGAAACGGCTCCACCTTCTCGGGTTCAACCTCGCCAATGCCTGGTCAGAACTCAAGAACAGATCCTCGGAGCATTGGGACGAGACAATGGCGCTCGTTCGTCTCGGCATCGGTGAGGTGAGCGACTCCGTAAACGTAGAACCGGACGCGGGGGGTGGGAACATCGCCGTGTCCCTCCGGCTCAAGGGCTTGAATGAGCCCATTCCGGCCGCGAATCTCTCTGATGGTCAGCTCTCCTGGTTGGCGTTCGTGGCCATGGCTCGACTGAACGAGAACCGTTCGCTCCTCGCGATCGACGAACCCGAGCTGCACCTGCACCCCTCCCTCCTCGGACGCGTCGTGTCGATGCTCACGAGCCTCGACAGCGGAGCGCCAGTCTTGTTGAGCACCCACTCCGACCGAGTGTTGACGCTCCTTGACGAACCGGAAGACGCGGTGCGCGTGTGCAGTCTCGTGGGCAGCAAGGCAGTGGTGTCCAGGATCGACAAAGAGGAGTTGCCCAAGTGGCTGGAGTCCTTCGGTGATCTCGGTCAGCTCCGGGAGAGCGGTTACCTCCCGCGTGTATTGAAAACGCCTGAGGTGGCCGAATGACCGCGCTTGCGACGGTGCTCTACGAGGACAGCATGCGACCGGG
>CAYOTU010000589.1:0-577 GCA_964406905.1 uncultured Myxococcales bacterium
GATCCGGACGGCGACGGCTACGGTGAAGGCGACGGCTGCCTCGGCGAGGACTGCAACGAGGCCGACCCGGACGCGCACCCCGGCGCGGAGGAGATCTGCGGCGACGGCATCGACCAGGACTGCGACGGCGTGGATCCGGAATGCCCCGAGACCTGCAATGACGGGGATAGCGACGGCTACGGCGTGGGCGACGGCTGCCTCGGCCCGGACTGCGACGACACGAACCCCTTCGTGAACCCCGGCGAGACCGAGATCTGCGGCGACGGCGTGGACCAGGACTGCGACGGGGAAGACGAGGCCTGCCCGCCCCCCACCTGCGAGAGCGACTGGGACTGCGGCGCTGAGCAGATCTGCGATCTGGCCACCGGGGCCTGTAAATCCCCCAAGGTCTGGGAGTGGTGGGCACCCACCTTCTACATGGACACCGAACTCTCCCACCCGGGCTGGAACATGCCCGTCGCTGTGGACTTTGACGAGAACTGGGACGCGTCCGACAACGCTCAGAACGTGGACACGGGCTCCAAGGAGGCGGTGATCTACTACTCCTTTGTCAAGACCTCGACCCACTGGTATCTAG
>CAYOTU010000589.1:587-2146 GCA_964406905.1 uncultured Myxococcales bacterium
AGGCTACTACGCGTACTACCCCCGGCGCTGGTCGGGCTGGTTCGGCGGCACGGAGTATGACAACGCCATGACCGGCGTCCTCCTGGTCATCGAGCAGGACGGCTCCACCTTGGGGGAGTTGGTACTCATGGAGACCTTCACCGAGTCCACCTTCTTCCAGTACACCCCCACGGGCACGTCACTGACAGGCTCCGCCAGCGTGGACGGTGAGATAAGCTGGGATCAGTCCTTCCCTTCGGACCACCACCCCCAGGTCTACGTCCACAGCCAGGACCACGGCTGCTACGGCGACGCGCACTTCTGGAACAACGTGGACAACTGGGACCTGACGGGCTTCCCCGACGACGACGGCGTGGTCTACAGCTTCGGCAACCTCGCGGGAACCCCCGATGGGATCTCGGACGCGGTCTCCTATCGCCTGGATGAAAACATATCCGTGTTGTGGGACAAGCGCCTCGAGATCGGCGCGGGCCAGCTCTTCGACAAGTTCGGGCACTGGAATCCGGGCCTCAACAACGACGTGAGGGCCCAGGCGCCGTGGCGGATCCATGACGAGAACGAGGTCAATGCACCCGAAGGCGAGGTCCTCTACAACCCCGCTGACCTGGTGCGCCGCCATTTCTCAAGCGGCTGGGGCGCTTTCTCCCATCGCTACGTCTACAACCCCTATGCGAACATGACCGAGATCTACGACCTCATGGTGAAGGCCACCGCGGACATCTTCGACGGCGCGGCAGACCCTTACGTCAACATCATCATGTGCGACGGCGGCGGGTATGCCGTGCTGGCGCTCTCCAGCTTCTACGGATGGCAGAACAACTGGATGGCCTGGGACATGGATGTCGGTACCCTGTTGGACATGGAAATCGAGCTGAACGGCCGCAACTTCTTCTACGGCCTCCCCCACCCCAACTGCCCCATCGTCGGCATCGAGGTACGGGACTACGACGACATCAGCAATGACGACTGGCTCATGGACCTCGAGGAGACCTATTGGTACGACTTTGTTGGGCAGCAGCTCGTGGACTGGGGCAAATCGGATTCCATCATCGAGATCACCCCCGCACCATAGGCCGAACATGCGAGCGACAATCCTGCTACTGCTGTTCGTCGCCGCGCCGGCCCTGGCCGACGCGGGACCGGTGCCGGACTTTGTGCGGATGCAGCTCAAAGAGGGCCCCAGCCCCTTTGCGGGGGTCACCTACCACGTCTTCCGGGTGGGGAGCGGCGCTGCTGCTTGCCAGACCCACGCCTACGCGCACATCGGCACCCGGGATGTCCGCTGCGCGACCATGAGCCTGTCCAGATTCGACCGGATCATGGGGGAACTCATGGTTGCGGGACTCCTGGAGCTGACCGATGCGGGGACACCCCATCCCCTGGCGCCGACATGGCGCGTGGATGCTTCCTCGGGCGGGCGAACCCTTGATGTCCTCGTCCACGGCCCAAGCCTCTTGGACGACGAGCGCGCTGCCCGGGTGGTGGCGGGGCTCCTCGGCGAAATACGCAAGGTCACCGGGGTGGAAATCTTCCGGGACATCTTCCTGCCCGCACACAAG
>CAYOTU010000590.1:0-2121 GCA_964406905.1 uncultured Myxococcales bacterium
TCGATCCGGGTCACCGAGGGCTTGGGCTTCGGCTGCTCAGCCGGAATGTCCTGTGCAACATCCACAATCGTGTCCGTGACCGTGATCGTGTCCGTGTCCGTGTCCGTGACCGTGACCGTCGCCGCATCCATCGCCGTTGCCGCATCCGTCGCCGTCGCCGCATCCGTCGCCGTCGCCGTCGCCACATCCGTCGCCGTTGCCGTATCCGCGTTCGCGTCAGCGTCGGCCACATCCGGTGCAGTAGCCGAAGCAGGGGTGTCCACAACGCTCACTGCGTCCTTCACCAACCCCCCGTCCCCGCCTTCGTTCCCGTCTTCCGTCGCCGCGCCGCCTCCTCCCCGGTGCCAGTCCACGATCATCCCGAGGCCGAAGCCTACAGCGCCCACAGCGAGGAGGAGGACCAGGATCATTCCGAGCCACCGGCCCACACCTAGGCGGGGTGCGGGCACAGCGAGGCTCTTCGTGGGGATCCGGTCCCGGGGTGACGACGTGATCGCGGAGATCGTGCCCGACGCGGTGACCCCCGTGGCCGGGGCGCGGCTGCGCTCGATGCTGTCCTTTGGGAAACGCTGGTCCAGGAGGGCAGACACGTCCCTGCTGGACACCACCCAGCCCATAGACGCCATACACCCGCCCAGCGCTGTCTCCAGGTCAGCGCCCGTCGCAGGGCGCTGTGACCGATCCCGGTCCAGGGCAGCCTCCACAAGTGCCACGAGGGCTTCGTTCGCGTCGGGGCGGAGGCTGGCCAGAGGGGCCCGCTCCCCGACACGGATCCGGTCCAGGGTCTGGATGTCGGATTCGCCGTCAAAGGGGCGCATCCCTGCCAGGAGTTCGTATGCGAGGACCCCGAAAGAGAAGACGTCGCTCTCGGGCCCGAGGATCTCGCCCTCCACCTGCTCCGGGGCCATGTACGGGACCTTGCCCCGCAGCATCCCAGCGGAGGTAAGGACCCGTCCCTCTTGGCGGACCCGGGCGATGCCAAAGTCGGTGAGCTTGATCTCCCCCTCCCACGAGACCAGGACGTTCGCGGGACTGATATCCCGATGGACGATGCCTAGGGGGATGCCGTCCACGTCATCTTTCGCGTGGGCGTAGGCCAGGGCCCGGGCTATTTGGAGGAGGACGTGGGCTGCGAGGGGCTCGGGGAATGCCTCGTCAGCGCGGCGCAGAGCGCCCATCAGCTCTCGCAGATCAGTGCCCGCTACATAGTCCATGACCAGGAAGAATTCGCCGTCCTGCTGGCCCAACTCGTGGACCTGGACGATGTTACCGTGGGAGAGGCCAGCGACGAGCTTGCCCTCCCGGATCAGACGCTCGACGAATTCCGGGTCGCTGGCGAGCGACGGGAGGATCTTCTTGATGACGAAGTGCCTTTCAAATCCGGCTTCACCTGAGATCCTGGCCAGGTACACCTCGGCCATCCCGCCCGCGCCGAGACGCTTGAGCAGGGTAAACCGCCCGAACTGTTCGCCGTCCTGGTGCATCCCGTTCGCCAAACGCAGGTCCCTCCGAGCGTTGATCGGCGCGCAGCATAGCATCGCTGGCCGTAACCGGCAATGAGAGGTGAGCGGACATCGTTGACATGGCGTGACCCCTGGCGGAAAATCAGACTGTGCCATTCGAGAGCACAGTGGAGGTGTTTCATGAGGAAAATCTGGCAACCCCTGGCAACGGCGATCGTTCTCCTGGCGATGGCCGCACCCGCAGCCGCGCAGGAAAAGACCGACCCCGACGAGATCACCATCGGTGTGGCGCGCCTTACCCTGAGCATGGCCTACGCATCGGTGCGGGTGAACGGCGAGGAGTGGGAGCAGAGCTTCTTCGAGAACGACGGCCTTCTGATGATCCTGGAGGGGATGGACCGGTCTGTCGAGTACGTCTTCCACCTGGTGCCCATGGAGGAAGAGTACCGGTTCGTGGACGTGAAGGTCATCCCGAAGGACTGGAAGCTCAAGCGAATCGACCGCCAGACCCGGCAGTGGCAGCTCAATAGGAAGATCACCTTCCGTAAGTGGAAGCCGGGAGAGCAGGAGGAGTGGGAGCGGAAGCAGGCAGCCGAGGACGTGGCCGAAGAGCAGCCTGCTGAAGAGCCTGTCGAAAAGCCGGTTGAAAAGCCGGTTT
>CAYOTU010000591.1:0-2116 GCA_964406905.1 uncultured Myxococcales bacterium
CAACCACCCGGTGTGGCCGCCAAGGGCGTGAGGATCTTGTTGCTACCACGCCCGTCCGACGAACGTCAACAGGATGAGCGCGGACGGCCAGCCTTCGGCACGCGCTCCCTGCGCGGCCGCACAGGTGCTGCCCCCGCCCCCGCCATCGTTTCCTGTGCAGGACTGAGGGTGGCCCCCTGAGGGGTCCATGTTTCCCGCTGTGCCGCAGTCGTAATACCCCTTGTCGTCCCTCCATCCACACTTGGGGTTGTTGCCGCAGTGGAGCGCGTTCAAGGTCCCGTCGTCGCACCACAGGACCTGCTCCCCGTCGCAGCAGCCGGCGAAGCCGACGTCCATGCAACCGGCCCGGGTACAGTCCTCGGGGCAGTTGGTCGGCCCCTCCCCAGGGCCGCAGATCCCGTCGCCGCAGGGGTTGCAGGAGCGGGGATTGGCGCCGCTCGGGTCTTCGCCGCCGCTGGTGTCGCAGTCGTAGACATCCGAGGAGGCATTCCAGCCGCAGTGCAGATTTTCGGCGCAGCTCGCAGACTTGGCGATCCCGTCGTCGCACCAGTGGACTATATGGCCCTCGCAGCACCCCTGCCAGGTCAGGTCGCCGCAGCCGGCCTTGCAGTCCTGAGGGCAGACCGCCTCGGTCTCTTCGCCCTCGCAGACCAGGTCCCCGCAGACCGGCGCTGGGAGGCCCTCCGGGTCATACTGTAGGATCTGCTGTTTGATCCAGTCTTTGTGGGGGTCCACGCGGATGTTCCAGCCGTCGTAGACGCAGAATTCGTCGCCGCCTGAGACCACGCCCGCGACCTCGTCGAACCCGAGGATTTTCAGCACCACCGGGCCACCGGAGTCCCCGCTGCATGTGTTCCGAGGTGCCTCCGGCCCTGTCTTGTTGAAGAACCCCTCGGAGGTCATGGTGGCGATCTCCTCGGTGACCGCATACTTGACGCCCGAGGACTCCCCGTCGTGCGGATCCCGTCGTCCGAAGCCCACGAAGGTCACCTTGGTTCCGGTGAGGTTGCTTACGGAGCCCTTGCGGTACTTCATGGGAGTGACCGCGGAGGGGGTCGACAGGACACAGATCGCCATGTCGTGGATCTTGAGTATGTGGTGGTCGATTTCGGCCTCCGCGTAGCCGCTGTGGGCGACACAGGTGGAGACGTCGTTCACCTCCGTCGGGTTGTCCACGTCGGGGCCCAGGACGAAGTACTTCATGGGGTTGTCTGCGTGGATGCAGTGGGCCGCGGTCAGAACGATTCGGGGGGTTATCAGGGTCCCTGTGCATAGGGACGTCTGGGACCGCAACGCGCCCACCGCGGGATGCTCTGAGTCGGGCCACCCTCCGATGATCGGCTGCTGAGCCTCTTCCTTCTCGGCCAGTTCCGGCGCGGGTGCGCACGAGACCCAGAGTACGAGGATGGACAGGACAGCACCGAACTGTTTCATGATTTCGGCTCCTCGTCGTGCCTCAGTTCCAGTCGGGCATGCGGTAGTGGGTTTCGGTGGTTAGGGCTCCGAGTTCGTTCACCTCGATGGAGACACCGTCTGGTGCGACGGCCAGGGTCCGGGAACCAGACGGGATATGTGTCGCCCCAGGTCACCGTGGGGTCGTCGGCCCCCGGGACCACGAGGAGCTCGGATTCATGGGTGAGCTTTGTGGGCTCAGCACCCTCGTGGGGGAGGACGTAGATGTAGGTGACGCCGCCCTCTTCGGCCGCGGTGAAGACCCCGGAATCGGCGAGGAGCTCTTCGCCCTGGGGCGCGTCGGCCTTGGGCGCGCCGATGACGAACGCGTTGTCGGCTGCGGACCACTTGACCACGCTGTTTACCGAAACCATGACGCCGTACTGGACGCCCACGTCACCTTCGATCGTGTCATCGTCAGAGCCCCCGTCGCCATTACCACCGCTGCATCCAGCCAGGACCCACAGTGCGGCAGTCTTGCACATGAGCATATGTTTACGCATCATCTGTTCTCCTTCTATTCCTGAAAAAATCTAGCGTTGGGTACTCCACCAAGTACATTTACCAAAATAATGGCTAAAAAATAAAACGATGTCAACTCGCTGAACTGGGATCGGGTAGCCAGGGGCAGTCGCCCACCCCCAGCTCCCACACCACCGTGCGT
>CAYOTU010000592.1:0-2107 GCA_964406905.1 uncultured Myxococcales bacterium
ATCCGCACCACCAGTGTCGCGCTTGCCGTTCTCCTCGGCGTGGTTTTTGCCACCGGAACCGTCGAGGCCGGGCCCCCGGATCCCTTGGAGATCCTGGCGAAGATGGATAAGAAGGTCAACGGCTTCGACGATGTCGAGCAGTCGATTGTAATGGTAATCACGGACGTCCGGGGGAAGGCCAAGGAGTACGAGTTCTACGTCAAGCAGCGTGGCGCACAGCGCTTGGTCGTCTTCGAAACCGGAGAGTCCAAAGGCCAGGCGGTCCTCATCGAAGACCTCAACCGGATGTACATCTACCTGCCGCCGCCTATGAACAAGGTCCAGAAGGTCGCAGTAGGCAACATGCGCCAGTCATTTCTGGGCTCGGACTGGAGTAATACGGACATGTCCGTCGTGGATTGGTCCGAGACCTACGACGTGACCTTTGATCACGAGGACGCTGACTTCTGGTACCTTCAGCTGATCCCGAAGAAGGGGCAGGACACGGGCTATGCCCGCGTCGTTCACAAGATTAATAAGTCCGAGCCGCTAATCCACGGGACAGACTACTTCGACGAGAAAGGCACCCTGATCAAGGTTTTCTGGATTGATGACGTGCGGGACTACCACGGAGTCAACTGGCCACGTGTCGCCGGCATGAAGGACCCCCGGACCGGGCACAAGAGCGTGATGACCATCAAGGATCTCAAGGTCAACCAGGGCTTCAAGAAGTCCATGTTTACTCCCCGCTACCTCAAGTGGCTCAAGTAGGCGGTTTTCGGCATCATTATTTGCGTTGAGGTCATCGAGTCATGAGAATTCCCCTCCCTCGGCTCCCCGCCCTGGCGTGCGCGCTGGCCGTCCTCCTCTCCGCGGGGACCGCCAGGGCCGACTTCGATGACTGGCTTCGGTTCTCGGGCTACATCGAGAGCGACGTCCGGTTCATCATGGACGATCACCGGGGTGCGGAGCCCGGGGACGGTTACACGTTTCAGATGAACCGGAACGAGGTGCGCCTCAACCTGCGGATCATGCCAGCGGAGAACGTGGCAGCGATCCTGGATACCCGCCTGCGCTTCTACGGCTTCAACCACTCCGAGGAGCTGGGTGACCTCTTCACCAGGGAGAAGCTCGATCCATTCGAGATGTACCTGGACGAGGCCTACTTCATGGTCCACGGCTTCTTCTGGGATGAGATGGATTTCCGGGCGGGGCGGATGATCCAGAATTGGGGTAAGGCCTACCAGTTCAACCCCACAGATAACCTGAACTCCCGGGACCTCTCGGACCCATTGAACTACGCGGGCAAGGTCCCGAACCAGATGTTCGAGGTGGATCTTTATCCCACCGACTGGCTGGAGTTGACCTTTGTCTGGGTGCCGGTGTTCAAGCCCGCGCAGCTACCCGCGTCCGCTGCCATGGGCTTCGCGGTGGAGTATGATCAGCAGGGCTGCTTCTCCTCCGCGCCAATACCGCCCCTGTCCATCGGCCAGGTCGGAGAACTCGAGGAGCTTTTTACCAGCCTCGATGCGTGCGCGCTGAACTTCGCCACCCCCCGGGTCAACACGGTCAACCCTGCGCTCAAGCTGAACAACAGCCAGATGGCTGTGAGGGGGGACATGCGGCTGGGCCCGGTGGACATGTCCCTCAGCTACTACTACGGGCGTTTCGGTTTTCCCATCGCGTTGGACGCGGTCGCACTCGTGTCGGGCAACGAGGACACCGTCGACGTGGAGTACATAGCGGAGGTCATGTACCCCCGCATCCACGTGGCCGGGATGGACTTCTCGTATTCAGCACCCTGGATGTGGAATATGGGCTTCTTCGGCGAGATAGCGGTGATCTTTCCCGAGCGGGTGAACTTTGGGGTCATAGCCTACGTGGACGGCTCCCGAGTCGTCGAGATGGAGAGCGTCAACGTTCCCACAACCCCCTTCTTCAAGGCCACCGCAGGTTTTGATCAGGCCTTCACATCCTGGCTCTACGTGAACGCGATGTACGTGCGAGGGTTTTTCGACGAGTTTAACGACAGGTACGGTCTGCACAACTACCTCGTCTTCGCCCCCGAGTTCCGGATCTTCGACACCGAGTTCCAGCCATGGCTCCCACAGCGAGTCTTCGACGCGCA
>CAYOTU010000593.1:0-2104 GCA_964406905.1 uncultured Myxococcales bacterium
GGTTCTAGCCGGAGTCCTGAACCGGAACAAGCCCAAGGCCGCCAAGGCCGGGACCAGGAGGAGGTCTGCCGCCAAGGCGACGATCAGGCAGAGCGGCAGGAGGGTGCCGAAGAAGCTCACCGTCAGGTAGTCGCTCAGGATGAAGGGGGAGAAGCCCGCTACGAGGACTGCGGTGGTGATCACGATGGCTCGGCCGGAGAAGTGGAATGTCCGCCGCAGGGCCTCCCTCAGATTCGAGGTGCGCTCAGACTCGAGGCGCAGCCGTATCAGGAAGTGAATCGTGTCGTCCACCCCGATGCCCAAGGCGATCATCCCGACGGCCATGGTGTCCGAGTCTGTGATGTCCCATGCGAAGCCCACGTAGCCCCCCAGGGCCAGGATCGGCAGGATGTTGGGGATCATGGACAAGAGGCCCGCACCCACGGAGCGCAGCGCTATGACCATCATGACGAAGATAGAGAGCAAGGCCATGGCCAGCCCCCGACGCTGGCCCGCTATGATCTCGTCCAGCCAGCCGCCGATGAGGAAGAACGCTCCCGTGGCCTCAACCGAGGTCCCCGGAGTGACCATGCCAGCAGCCATGTTTTGTGCGTCGAGGCCCAGACGCTGGGTCGCGCGCATGGGGAGTCCCTGATCCACTCTGAGGATGATCCTCGCCGTCCGGCGATCAAAGTCCACGATCCGGTCCAGGCCCACGTCCTCCCCCGACATTTCCAGCAGTAGCATGTAGTCAGCGATACGGTGCCGGTCATTCGGGATCTCGCCGGGAGGAGCGCCTGGATCCATGGCGCCGTGGACCCGCCGCAGCACGTCCACCATGGAGAAGGCCTGGTCTACTCCGGGTAGCGCCATGAGCGCGTCCTGGTAGGTGGCCAACGAGCCCAGGACCTCCGGATCAAGCAGGTCCCGGCCCTCCGGCGCGTCCACGTAGATCTCCAGGGTGGCGGAGCCTGAAAAGCGCTCCTCAAACCACCTGGTGTCCCTGCTGATCGGGTTGTCCTCGGAGAGGCGGTCCTGAAACGAGGTGTCGATGTTGACCTGGAGGGTTCCCGCTATGGACACGGCGAGGAGGACAGCGAACGCGGCGACGACCAGGCGGGGACGCTGGAAGGTGAGGACCTCGATGCCGTGGAGGAGGCTGTCCAGGGTTCCCAGAATCCTGGAGCGGCCGCGGCGCCAGGGCTTGGGCCGGGGCATCATGGAGAAGAGGATCGGTGCGACGGTCATTGCCAGCAGCAGCGCGGTCGCGACTCCGAAGCCCAGGACCAGCCCCAGCGTGCGGAACACCGGTGCGGGGACAAAGGACAGGGCCACGAAGCCTGCGAAGGTCGTGAGGGAGGTGTAGAAGCATGCGCGGCCCACGTCCGTGCCAGCGCGTAAGATCGCCTCATCCCTGTCCTCGGTCCGCGCGCTCTCGATGAGGTACGCGCTGCATAGATGGATCACGTCGGAGAAGGCCACGATCAGCATCATCGCGGGGACCAGGGCCACCATGATGTTGATATTATTGTCCAGGAGCACCGAGAACCCCATGGTCCAGAGGACCGACACAGCGCCCACTCCGCTGGTGATCAGGGCCGGCCAGAAGCGGCGGAACATAATCCAGACCACCAGGAGCAGGATCACTGCGGTGGCGGGGAAGATTCGGGTGACGTTCAGGATCGCCTGGTGCATCATCTCCGAGACAAGGCTCACCACGCCTGCGCGGTGAAGGTTCTGTGGGGGGAAGCCCTCCTCCTCCATGGCTCTCAGGATTCCCGCGATGATGAGGGGCTCACGTTCCACGGGGCGGGAGTCGTCCACCGGGAGCTCCACCACCACCGCGCCGAACCGACCGTCAGCGCTTACGACCAGATCCCGGTAGAGGGGATCAGCGCGGAGCTCGTCCAGCAGCGATGCTGCGTTTCCTGGCGAAGCCCGGGCTTCATCTGCGTAGTTCGTGACCCGGACCACTCCGTCGTATCCCTGGATCCGGGCAGCGTCGAGGACGCTCTCCACACGTGAAACGTCATCCATAGCGCGAATCCGCGCAGTGGCTCGCTCAAGGTTGTCCAGGACTTCGGGCGAGAGGCCATGGCCTCCGCGAGTATCGCCCAGGTCCACC
>CAYOTU010000594.1:0-2103 GCA_964406905.1 uncultured Myxococcales bacterium
GAGGATGAGCTTTCAACCATGCAGTTCCAGACTGCGTGAGGTGGTCTACCACATGAGCCGCGGTGGCAGCCGCCTTGCGTGCCCCACAGGAGGGGCGAAGCCGGCCCTCTGTGTTGTTGGCAGAAGCAATCAATCAGGGCTCGAAGTAGAAGGGGACTCGGAAGACGTGGACTTTCTCCCCGGGCGTTGGGAAGTCGAGCCTGCGGACGGTGCGGAGCACGCACTTCGTGACCTGCTCATCCCCGAGGCCGTCATCGGCTACGCGAGCCGCGACCTTCCCGAGTGTGGAGATCTCCACCTCCACTGTGAGGGTCCCCCGCAATTTGGGGCGGCGCTTGAGGCGCTCGTCATAGCAGTCACGGATCTTTCCGAAGTTCGCGTGGACCACGTCGGTGTACGCGGACGGGGGTGGCCCTGAGCGCCGCAGGTCCAATGGGTTCTCGGGCGGCTTCGGTGGCGTCAACCCCGCGGGGGCCGCCATCTTCGGCCGCTCGCCGGCGCACGCTATGAGCCAGATCCCTGCTACCTCTTCAAGGGCCGGGTAGTGCCCCATGAACACCGCCAGGGCCGCATCCGGTACGCCTGAGGTCCGGGTCGCTGCCTTGGCCGCCGCGTTGCGAGCGCGCTGCAGGTCCTTCCGGATCCGCTCGAGGAGCGGCCGGTCCTCGGACGGGAGGGCCCAACGCAGGGAGGCCACGTCCTCGTCGTCCCGGGCCAGATCTTCGAGGATCTCACGTGCGTAGGGCTCGGTCCGGATTCGCTCCCTCAGATCCTGCGCACGCTCCCAATACGCGGGATCGAACCGGGTCCACGCAGTCTCTTTAAGAATCGAGCGCTCGTCGCTCCCCGCGTCCCGCCACAGAAGGTGCCAGCGCAACCCTACCAGGAGGGCCAGAACCTTCGCCTCGGGCTTCCCCGACTCCACAAAATCATCCAACTCCTCTTGGAGAAGGCCCGGCGCGCCTTCCCTGCCGGGGCCTTCAGCCCGGCCGTCAGCGATGGCCTGCTCAAAGGCCAGGTCGACGATGCGCCGCACCACCACGGCGGTTGCCGGGTCATCCATGGTCCAAGCGGTCAGGTCGTCGATCTCCTCCCGCCCCCTTGGCGTGTCATACGCTGCCTCGGCCACGGTCCGCAGGTACGCGCGTCCCCGGGCGACGACCTCGTCCGCTACGTCCCTATCCCGGGCCTTCAGGGCCAGGCCCACCGCGGCCAGCGCATCCTCCCGCCGGAACACAGGTCCGGTGCCGCGGTCAACTTTCGCTTCCTCACTGACGCGTGCCAGGCATGCGTCTGCGATGCGGCCACGCCACGCTGCGTCACCGGCCATCAGGCCCACCTCAGGGGCCGCGTCCACCTCCCGGCGACAGGCCCCTCGCAGGAGCCCGAGCCACCGACGGCGGACCTCGACCGAGGATACCTGGATCTCGCCCCACACCTGCCGCATCTCTGCGACCGCGGCGCTGTACTTCGCTGTAAATGCGGCCTGGGCGCCCTCCAAATCGGTCAGCATATTCCATCGCAGGCGCTCCAACTTCGTGACGTCCATCTTTGCTGCCACCAGGTCCAGGCGCAGGCTTTCCAGTTCCCGACTCAGGACCCCCGCTACCAAGGCCAGGCCCGCCTGGGAGCCGACCGTATGTCCGTCCAGGTACATGTAGAGACTTGCTGCATCCTCTTTGGCCCCCGCCAGGGCCACCATCGCAGCGGGAGTTTCTATACACTTGAGACCCTGGATCGCCAGGAGCCGGTCCAGGAGGAGGCGAGAGTCCAACAGGGTGGTCAGGATAGAGAGCTTTCCGGCCAGGGCCTCACGGGACCCCGGCGTCTCGGTTCTCCTCACCCAGGCATCCATAACGCCGAAGAGGAAGGCGCCGACCCGCAGGTTCGGGGCAGCGAACCAGGCAGGAACTCCTGTGGCAGGCCGCAGGCCGAAGGCCACGTCGGGCAGATCCCTGATCCCGACCCGTCCCAGGACCCGCCGGGCCCACTCGTCCCGCGCTCCGAGGGGAAGACGGCCCAGACCGCGCAGCACCGCACCGAGCATGATATCATCCCGGTAGCCATCATCGAGGTCACCGATATAGGCCTCCCAGAGGGCCT
>CAYOTU010000595.1:0-2097 GCA_964406905.1 uncultured Myxococcales bacterium
GCTGGGAGCTACAATCAGACGCGAGCCCAAACTATTCCGCTAGATGACTGGTGCCTCTGTTTTTTTCAGGCAACTGGCCCGTCGCGCTTCCCGCGGCGACCCCGCCGTCGAATACCAGGGGAGACAAACAAGGAGGTGACGGCATGCAACGGATTCGACAATGGCTGAAGCAGCCCCGGGAGCAGACCTTTGTCCACATGGCAACCTACAGGTTCCACGAGGTGTTCCCCGGAGGACTCGCAGGTCGCGCGCAGAAGGACCTGGTGGATTGCATCCTGGCCGCAGTGCGTGAGTCCTGCGAACGCTACGAATGGAGGCTGGTCGCGTGGGACGTGCTCTCGGATCGGGTGGAGGTGCTGCTGACGGGCCGGGAGCCACGGGGGGAGAACGGCGAGACCGTCGCAGCGACCCTGGACTCCGGGGTTTACGAGGCCACCGGGGCCCAGGCCGTCGCAAACTGACCCCCTTGGTTGAACGAAGCGTCAACAGGGGATAGGATTCGGGTACCGAGGGGGTACCGGGAATGCTCGACAGGCCGGACTGGTGGCGGGAGACGACGGTTTACCAGATCTACCCGCGGTCGTTTATGGACGCGAACGGGGATGGGATAGGCGACCTCGAAGGGGTCATCAGCCGCCTCGACCACCTGGCCGACCTCGGTGTCGAGACGATCTGGTTCTCACCCTTCTACGGGAGTCCCCAGCGGGACGTGGGCTACGACATTTCCGATTACCGGTCCGTGGCGCCCGAATACGGTGACATGGCCGCGTGCCGCCGCCTCTTCGATGCTATCCATGATCGGGGGATGCGCGTGGTCCTCGACATGGTCCTCAACCACACCAGCGATCAGCATCCCTGGTTCCTCGCATCGCGATCGAGCCGGGACGATCCGAAGCGGGACTGGTACGTGTGGCGGGATGGTCGCAAGCCCGGGGGGAGGGCGCCACCCAACAACTGGCATGCCATGATCGGCGGCTCCGGCTGGCACCATGATCCGTCCACGGACCAGTGGTATTGGACCCAGTTCCTCCCCTTCCAACCGGATCTCAACTACCGGAACCCCGAGGTGCGGGCGGAGATGCTGGACACCATGCGTTTCTGGCTGGACCTGGGTGCGGACGGTTTCCGTCTGGACATTGTCAATGCGCTCTTCGAGGACGAGGAGTTCCGTCCCAACCCATTCGCGTGGATCCTCCTGCCCAGCGATGACGATCCGTCCATGATGTTCCAGCGCGCGAGCATGACCCTCAACCACCCTGACACCCTTGCGTTCATGCGGGAGCTGCGCCGGGTTGTGGATGAGTATGACGATCCCCCCCGCTTCCTGGTGGGAGAGGTGAACGCGCCCATCGAGGTGGCCCGAGCCCACTGCGGCGAGGCAGCGGACGGGCTCAACTTGATCTTCCTCTTCAAGTCCCTAAAGGCCCCCCTGTCAGCGCGATCCATACGGCGGCTTGTAACGGAGTACGAGGCCCGGTTCCCGGATCCCTACCTCCCGACCTGGGTCTTCTCCAACCACGACCGGGTCAGGCGCATCAGCAGGCTTGGGGACGACCTGGAGAGGGCCAAGCTGAATGCTGCGTGGCAGCTCACTGCGCGGGGCGTCCCCTTCATCTACTATGGCGAAGAGATCGGGATGACCCGGCAGCGGATCCCCATGAGGGAGACCCGGGACGGTTTCGCCGTCTGGGCGGGGATGCCCCAGTGGATCGTGGATCTTGTCCGCGCTGTGACCGGGGAGTCGATCAACCGTGACGAGTGCAGGACCCCGATGCAGTGGGCCTCTGGTCCGGGCGCGGGTTTCTGCCACGAGGGGGTCGCGTCCTGGCTGCCTACGCCGGAGGACTCGGGGGGCCGCACCGTAGCGGAGCAGCAGGACGACCCTGAATCTCTCCTGTCATGCTATCGGCGCTTCCTGGCTGCGCGCAAGGCGCATCCAGCGCTTCGGCGGGGGAACCTGGAGTTACTCCCCGAGGAATCAACCGGGCGCGCTGTGGTGGGCTGGCGGCGGCGCGCGCTTGGCCGCAGCGTGGTCGTACTGCTCAACCCGTCCGGACGGTCGCGGACGGTGCCGAGCCCTGCCGCTGCGCCGTCGTT
>CAYOTU010000596.1:0-2081 GCA_964406905.1 uncultured Myxococcales bacterium
TTGAGGTTGCGGAACGAAGCGAAAGTGGATGCAGCGGCGGCCGAATGCACTGTTTGTTTTGCGACGGACGCTAAGGTGGTGAGCCGGCTCAGGAGACAATACCGCATGAATCCACCTCGCAGAAAAGAATCTTCCTGCGAATTATACTCCATAGGTGGTGCACATCAATGAAAAGGGGAGGCTTGAAGGGGGAGGCTTAGAAAACGACTGACGCGTAGCCCACGAAGTCCTCGGGCTCGCCCTCGGGCATGACGTCCCAACTCGATGTGTGAGTGAGCAGCTCACCATACTCGGAGCCGTTGAGGCGGGCGGCTGTGATCGCAGCGGCAGCGGCCCCGGGGCAGCAAGCGCTCTGACTGGAGAGGCCCTCGTCGATGCAGCCCAGGGGGTTGAGATCGAGGAGGTTGGCGATGAAGCGGGCGTCGTTTTCTTCCTTGGCCCAACGTAGCGCTGCGTGGCCGGTGCCGTGCATGATGTTGCCGTACCGTGGCCCGTAGTGGGTAAGGTCTGTGGACCCTGCGAAGACAGCTTTGCGCTCTCGGTACCGCAGGATCTCAGCGAGCTGATCCACGACGTCCAGGATTACGTCTCGGGGCGGAACGAGCAGCACGACGATGCGGGCCTGGGGCATCAGGTGCTGGATGATGGGGAGGTGGATCTCGATGGTGTTGTCCGGAGTCCACTGAGCCTCCTCCAATTCCTTGAAGCGGAGCGTGGATGCGAGGTTTCGAACGATCTCCTGGTCAAGCTTGATCTCTCCAAGGGGGGTCTCGAAGCCTTTTCCAAGAAGGATCATCGGTCGCTGGTGGGACTGGAGGTGGCCGCCGAAGAGGACCACCGTGTCGGGACTCTTTTCGGCGAGGATTTTCCATACCTCGTACGCGACCACGCCGCTGTAGATCCAACCCGCGTGGGGTACTACCCCGGCGGTGGGTTGCTTCCGGAGCTTGCGTATCGTGGAGGCTCGCTGCTCGAATTCGGCCAGCAGCGCCTCGATCTTGGCTTTGGTCCCAGGATACCAAGTGCCCGCGAAGGGGGAGCGTTGGATCATCGATTCCTCCCAGCGGGTACAGCCCCGCCTGCTCTGCGGCCAGAAGTATAGCCGTAAAGTGTGAAAGATCAATCAGAAAGTGAATTCAACAGGCTGCCGAGCGCGTCGACGACCTCCTCCTCGCCGAGCTTCTCCTGTGCACGACTGGTTGCGCGGTGCAGGAGTGCGGGGGGCAACTCGTCGAGGAACCGGGAGGGGACGCAGTGGATCGTATCCCGGAAGCGTTTGCGTGTTCCGAAGTGGCTCAGGGTGAGCCGACGCCGGGCACGGGTGATCCCGACATAGAGAAGTCGGCGCTCCTCCTCGAGGTCCTCGGCCCGGTCCATGGAGCGCACATGGGGCAGCAGCCCCTCCACGGTGCCCGCGATGTAGACGTGTTGGAATTCGAGGCCCTTGGCGGCGTGGAGGGTGATCAGGCTGGCCAGACCGCCATTCTCTGAGGTGTCGCCGCCCTTCTCTTTCTCCCGGGCCTCCAACGCGACGATCTCGAGGAAGTCCCGGAGGGTTGCAGCCTTGCCGCGCTCTACAGCGCGCCCAAGCATCCGTAGGAGGCCCTCCACCGCCTGCCAGCCCGCAGGCTTCTCCCGGGCAAGGTGGTCCCGGTAACCGCTCTCCGCCAGCAGGTCCGAGGCGTGGACATGGAGGGTCTTCGGGGTCGCGTCGGCCAACTTCCGGATGGTCGTTTGGACTAAACGGCGGAGGCGACCCAACTCCTTGGTCGTTCGCACTGGCAGGGCCCCGGGGGATTCCAGGAGCGTACCCAGGGCCCCCCAAAGGGACCCCCCCTGCGCTGCCTTGATCTCCACGAGGCGCTCAAGGGTCTTGGTACCGACCCCCCGGGGAGGCGTGTTGATGATTCGCAACAGGGAGGGTTCGTCCTCTGTGTTGACCGCCAGCTTCCAGTAGGCGAGCGCGTCCCGTATCTCCCGCCGACGGAAGAAGTCGAAGGATCCCACCACCCGGTAAGGGATGTTGTAGAGGGTGAAGTACTCCTCGAAGAGCCGAGCCTGTCCCCGAGTGCGGTACAGAA
>CAYOTU010000597.1:0-2077 GCA_964406905.1 uncultured Myxococcales bacterium
CTCAGGCGCCCAGGAGCCCTCGGGCCAGAAGTTCGAGCCGTACATGGGGGTCACGGGACACCAGATATCCACGTAGCCGTCAAGGAGCTTCTGCCAGGGCCCGGTGACCAGGACATGGCCTCTCCAGAGTTCAGTCTTCGAGTGGAGCAGGTCTACATCATGCTTGATATTATCGAAGGCCTCCCAGTGCCAGGGGAGCCAGGGCTCGTCTGAGGAGTAGAGCCAGGCCTCGTCCAACCAGCCCTTCTCCTCGAGGTGCTCGGCCATGACCTTTGCGGCCTCCGCGTAGACCTCCTCATCGAAACCCATCATTCCATGCCCCGGGCGGAAATAGCCGACATTGTACCGGGCCAGGGGCGCACCGTCCGGGTAATAGGAGCCGTCCATGCGAGGCGCCATGTACGTGTCGTACGCAGTGAAGTCCACGGGAAGGAGCGCGCCGTCAGCGTCGGTATCGAAGGAGATCGGTCCCTTGTGGGTGGTGAAATCCACCCGGTGGCGATGAAGCTCCCACTCGTAGTTCCGCTCGATGCGCGCCTTGTCTTCACCGTTGAGCCCCTCTGGCCCCCCGTGGTAGTCGGAGCAGAGGTTGAGGCTCATGCCATAGGAGGTCCCCACGGAGCGGGTGACAGGGATGCCGAAGTCCCAGACGGTCAGGGTCATAGGCAAAGTATCGAGGGTCTCAACTCCCGCTGTCACGGTCACGGTCCCTGTGTATACTCCCGCTGGCGAGTCCTGGGGAACGTAGAAGTCAACGTACACGACCTGGAGATCGCCGGCGAGCACGTCGAAGGGCGTCGCGACCGGAGGGTGCCCCTCGTCGTAGGGGTCAAAGAAGGGGATCAACGCATCCGGGTACCAACCCGGCGTACGGAGGTACGTGTCCGGGTAGGATTCGCAGTCGGAGTTGAAGCTGTAGATTTCACAGGGGGAGGCGAAGTCCAGGTAGACATAGTACTCGAGGTAAAGGTCCGCGGCGCCCGCGGGGATGATCGCGCCCCCGGGCCCCTCGATATCCGACAGCTCCAGGTTGACCCCTTGCAGGGGCCCGTCAAGGGCCTGGATCACAACCTGGAAGCCCTCGAACTCATTCCGCGCCGCCTTGATCTCAACGACATCCGCACCCCCGGTGAACGATCCGTCCTTGAGGACCTTTGTCGTGGACGGGACAGCGGAGATGTCCCAAGCCGCACCCGCAGGCGTGGCAACAAAACAAATTATGGCGATGACAAGACAACGCATGGCTTTCCCCCCTGTGCAATCCCTCTACGCATTCTACATGGGAAGCGGTCGGAATGGGGGCTTGTCGAACAACAGAGGGATCCGGTTGCTTAGCGACCCCGTCGGTGCTAAAAAATATAACTGATTCCCCTGGAGGAACATGTCCATGACGTCCAAGGTGCCAAACGCTACCCGCCACCTGGTACAGGCAATCGGAATGCTAGTGGCCGTGTTCCTGTACGGTACCTTCGGGCACTACGTCTTTCTGCAGGACAAGGTGTCCCTGGTTGACTGCGCATTCCGTACCATCGTTATGCTGGCCACAATAAACGAAGCATTCAACACCTCGACGGTGGCGCTGGAACTTCAACCGGCCTTCAAGGTCTTCATGTTGACCCTGGTACTTTTCGGCGTCTCGGTGATCCTGTACAGCCTGTCCACGATCACCGCGTTCTTTGTCGAGGGGGAACTCCAGGACATGCTAAGGCGGAGAAAGATGAGCAAGGAGATCGCTCGCATCAAGAATCACTTCATCGTCTGCGGGGCAGGTGACACAGGACTGCGGATAGATTGGGAGCTCAGGGAGTCCCGCTACGCGTTCGTGGTCGTGGAAAACAACCCGGAGCGGGTGGAGAAGCTCCAGCACGACGGGCTCCCCTATGTCATCGGAGACGCGCTGGAGGACGATATCCTCATCGAGGCCGGCATCATGCGGGCCAAGGGTGTGGCCGTGGCCCTGCCCTCGGACAAGGAGAACCTCTACGTCACCCTCACAGCGCGACAGCTCAACCCCGACCTCAGGATCATCGCCAAGGGCAGCGATCCCAGCACCGAAGATCGGAAGAGCGTCGTGTTT
>CAYOTU010000598.1:0-2076 GCA_964406905.1 uncultured Myxococcales bacterium
GGCCTCGTGGCCGGTGCCCGGGACCGCCTGGGGGATGGCTTCAAGAGCCGACATCTGGGGCGGATCCCAGACGTGGACGACATCCTGGTGGTGAATGCGTACGTGGACTTCATGGCCTCGGGGTGTTCGTCCCTGTCGGCCTGGGCGCAGGCCACCAGGGGCGGGGACCTGGCCGGCACGGCTGCGCTGGCCCGTAACCTGGACTGGTCCACCCATCCGGTACTCCTGGCGCGCCAACTCGTGATCGTCCACCGGCCTTCGGAGCCTGGCAGGGAGCCCTTCCTCTCGGTGACCTTTCCGGGGCTGCTCGGCTGCCTGTCCTGCGTTGACGCTGGGGGTACCGGTGCGTTCTTGAATCTTGGGTATGGACCCCAGCGAGGGAACCTCCTCAGCGCGTCGCGCTTCCAGCCCGTGTCCATGACTTTGCGGGACGCTATCGAGCGTCGAGACCCTGATGGCGATGGACTGGCGATGGCCCGGGACGTGGTTGCGGTCTTCCAGGGAATACCCACGGTGGGGTCCTACGGCATCCATGTTGTGGCCGCAGCCGCGCGTCCTGACGCGGGGTCCGCGCTGGTGTTGGAGCTGAACGCAGCGGGTGACGCGGTGCGCACAGACTCCCGCTCCACCGAGTTCGGGGCTGATACCCTGGCCCTCACCAACCACCTCCAGATTCTGGATGAGCCGATCCGCTGCCGTCGCTACCGGCGCCTGGCCGGGTTTTCCGCGCGGCGAGATCTGGACGCGCGGGCCCTATGGGACGCGATGCGGGCAGTGATCATGGAAGGGAGCACCCTCCAGACGATGCTCTACGTTCCGTCCGCTGGTCGCCTGCGTCTCTGGCTGCGGCCCCTGAAACACGAGGGACCGGCCCCGTGGAAGGACGGGGTCGAGTTGGATCTCCGTACCCTCTTTGGAACGGGAGTGACACCATGAGGAGGGAACGGGTCACGGAATCCCAGCTTCGTATTGCGACGACCTCTTTGGTGGTCCTGGCGGGGATAGCAATCGGCGGAATTCTCTGGATCATGCGTCCGGTCCTGGTCCCCCTGGTCCTGGCGGTCCTCCTCTCCTACCTGCTCATGCCCCTGGTGGACTCACTCCAGGTCCACCTGAAGATCCCCCGGGTCCTGGCCGTGGCTGGTGCTCTTCTCCTCTCGGGTCTCGCACTCACCGGCCTGACCCTGGTGATCTCGTCGTCGGTGAGGGGCCTAACGGCAAAGGCGCCCGAGTACCAGGCCAAGCTGGTCCAGATCGGCCAAAAGGCCCTCTCCATGGCGGAGGAGTGGGGGATCCCCGTGGACGAGGAGGTGGTGCGGCAGCGCCTCTCGGACCTGCCCGTCGCGGACATGATGGTGGGTACGGTCAACTCCCTGATGAGCAGCTTCTCCACATTTTTCCTGGTCCTGATCTTTGTGGTCTACCTTCTTTCGGGACGGACCCCACACCAAAACCGCACCGGACTCCTCAAGGAGATGGAGGCGAAGATCCGCGATTACATCTCCGTGAAGGTCTTCATCTCCTTTCTTACGGGGCTCCTCACCGCGGTAGCGCTCTACTCCCTGGGGTTGGACCTGGCCATAGTCTTCGGCGTCCTGGCCTTTCTGCTCAACTTCATCCCATCCGTCGGATCGGTCATCAGCGCGTTCCTGCCCCTCCCCGTGGCCATGATGCAGTTTGACAGCGGGACGCGGATCCTCCTGGTGCTCCTCATCCCCGGTACGATCCAGATGGTGCTGGGCAACGTGGTGGAGCCCAAGATGATGGGCGAGTCCCTGAACCTTCATCCAATCACCATCCTCCTCTCTCTGATCTTCTGGGGGATGCTCTGGGGCATGGCTGGCATGGTCCTGGCTGCGCCGATCACCGCGGTGATAGCCATTATCTTCGGCCGCCTGGATCAGACGCGCCCCATCGCACAGCTCATGGCTGGCAAGGTGGACTGGTAGGTCTAAATGCAATGCCAATCAGATAAGGCAATCCGTCAGTCCGGAATGTAGCCCTGCGACTTGTGGGAGGGGCTTCAGCCCCGATTCGTTCTTGTGGGAGGGGGTGCGCCACGACGGCGCTTAGAGG
>CAYOTU010000599.1:0-2074 GCA_964406905.1 uncultured Myxococcales bacterium
CAAACAGATCCATATCAACGAGGCAGCCGAGAACGACAGAGTCTGGCTCAACGCGCGCGGGAACGACCTCGTCTTCTGCGAGCACAGCCTGGGCCACACGATCCCCATGGATTTCGGTGGCCTCCAGGCGGTGGAGTTCTTCAAGAACCACCCCAAGGGCGTGGCGTCCCCCTGGATGGGCGGCCTCCCCGACAACTTCACCAAGTACTGCATCCCCTCTCCTGCAGATTGATTGATTGTAACCCCCGCGTAACACCGGGAATCAATCCCCGAACTTCGTCGTTGTCTCGCGTATGATTCCCAGCCATGATATCCGAGCAACGGAACCAGGGAGAACTGCCATGCGACATCTCATTCCATCCGTCTTCATCATCACTCTCCTCGTTGCAGCGACTTCGGTCGCTGCCCAGGAGACTCCAGCGGGGCCGCCGGTCCTGGAGACAGCGATCAGCGAGGTGACGGTCTACTCGGATCGCGCCCGGGTCACCCGGGAGGCCAAGGTCAAACTGAAGCGATCTCCGACCACCTGGGCCGTCACCAAGCTCCCGGGCTGGGTGGACGATGGCTCAGTACGTGTCTCCCTGAGTCCCGGCAACACCGGCCGCATCGTAGACGTGCGGGTTCAGCGAACCTTCCTGGCCCGTTCCACTGACAATGCCTACCTGGAGGCCGAGGCCGCTGTGCAGGAGATCGCAGACCGGATGGCCTTGCTGGACGACGAGGAGAATATCCTCCAGGCCGAGGTCCAGCAGATCATGGCCATCAAGGTCTTCTCCATGGAGAAGATCCCCAAGGACGCTGCCTTGCGGGATATCAAGGTCGAGACCTACAGCCAGGTGGTGAAGTTCATCTCCGGCGCGCTGCGGGAGAACGCGAAGGCCCGGCGGGCGATCCAACTAGCGCGCCGGGAGTTGGCGCCGGAGCTTGACGCTCGGCAGCGGGCCCTTGCTGAACTCCAGGGGCTGACCATGCTCGAGGAGACCACGATCCTGGTCAGCGCGGCCGGGCGGGGCAGCGCCACCTTGGAGCTCACATACATGCTCCCCGGCGCGACCTGGGAGCCGGTCCACGAGCTGCGCGCGCTGGGTGCAAACCCGGAGAACGCGCAGATAGCGACCTATGCTGTGGTCTCCCAGACCACGGGCGAGGACTGGAAAAACGTGAAGCTGGGCTTCTCCACGCAGTCATCGACCGCGTCGAACCGGATCCCGCAGATCTCCGCGCTCACCCTTGGGGACAGCCAAGCTGCTGCACGCATTGTCCAGGAGCGGGACCAGTCATTCAACAGGGCCAAGCAGGCCTTTGAGGGACAAAACCGCCTCTGGAACAAGATGAACAACGAAGGCTTTGGCCTGGCGAACCAGGCAGCGATGAACTTCGACCAGCTCTACGACAATAACTTTCAGCAGATGCAGGTGGTCCAGACCAAGGCAGCGGCGGTGTTCCAGCGCATCTCGAAGCGCGGCACCACCGCGCACTTCCCCGGGGACGGGCGGTCCACGGTCCGCATGGACGGCAGTCCGGTGCGCATTCCCATCGGCTTGGCGACCCTGGCCGCAGAGCAGCAGATCGTCGCGGTCCCGGAGCAGTCCCTCAACGCGGTCCGGACGCTTATGATGACCCATGCTGGGAATCTGCCCCTTCTGCCGGGCCGAGTGAGTCTCTTCCACGATGGGGCCTTCCTCGGCATGACCGAGCTGGACTTCGTTGCCGACGGGGAGACCTTTGCTGTGTTCCTCGGTGTGGCAGACCAGGTGAAGCTCTCGCGGGTGCTGGATCGCAAGCATAGTTCCATCGATCGCAAGAAGAACACTCGTATGCGGGTGAAGTGGGTGATCACCGTAGAGAATCTCTCCGATGCGCCCGTGACCCTGGATCTCGCAGACCGCATCCCTATTTCGCAGAACAAAGCGATCGAGGTAGACAAGATCAACATCTCCGGCGACAAGGAGCCTGACTCCAAGGGGCTCCTCAAGTGGCACCTGACGCTGAAACCGAAGGAGAAGAAGGTCTTCACCATCAGCTATCGCGTCGAGTACCCCCCCGCGCTGATCCGACAGCTCAATCGCGACCG
>CAYOTU010000600.1:0-2062 GCA_964406905.1 uncultured Myxococcales bacterium
CTCAACTGTTTGTTATTGCTCTGCAACCTCGTCGCACCAGCGGATCTACACCCGACTCATTTCGTGGCGAATCCGCTTTGACAAGCTACAATCCAGCCGTGCCACAAACACCGGGAGATGGCCTGTGAGTGACGAAAAGAAGCAGACGCCCCGTATCGGTCTCCTGGGCCGGCTGGCGGTTCACTACGGCATGATCACCAAGGAGCAGCTCGGGCAGTGCATACGCAAGCAGGGACGGCAGATGCCCCCGGAGCTCCTCGGCAAGGTCCTCATGGAGGAGGGCTATATCACTCAGGCCCAGCTCGATCAGCTCGTGCGGAAGCAGGAGGAGATGCAGCAACGGGCCCGAGAGAAGGCGGCGAATGAGGAGAACGAGGCGGCCCCGCCGCCACCTGCTAAGCCTCTGTCTGAGACCCCCCCCCCGAACAACCGGATCCCGCAGGAGTTATGGGTGCTCCTGCGGGACGCGCAGCGGGACGGTGCTTCGGATCTGCACATTCAGAGCGGCTCCAAGCCCTTCGTCCGGCGGATCGGGCGCCTCCAGATGGTGGGTGCGGACCCCATCGCTACGGAGCTGGTTGTAGAGATGCTCGACGCGATGCTCGACGACAGCCAGCTCGACGTTCTCAAGCGAGAGGGGCAGATCGACGGAGGCTGGTACGTGGGGGACGGTTTGCGGTGCCGGTTCAACTGCTTCGAGGGGATCAGGGGGCCCGGCGTGGTCCTGCGCCTGGTACCGGGGGAGGTCCCGACCCTCGAGGAGCTGGGCCTGCCCTCCATCCTGGCGCGACTCACGGGCTTCAACCATGGGCTCGTGCTGGTCACTGGGCCCGCGGGCTGCGGCAAGTCCAGCACCGTAGCGGCCCTCGTCCAGCTCATGAACGAGGAGCGCAAGGAGAACATCCTGGTCCTGGAGGATCCCACGGAGTTTGTCTATACGCCTCGGTCCTGCAATATTATCCAGCGCCAGATCCCGGACCACTCAGCGTCCTACGCGACAGCGCTACGGGCCGCGCTGCGCGAGGATCCGGACGTGATCGTTATCGGGGAGATGCGGGACCTGGAGACCGTGTCCCTGGCCCTCTCCGCCGCGGAGACCGGCCACCTTGTTCTGGGCACCATGCACACCAGGAACGCACCTGGGACCGTGGAGCGGATCATCGGGATCTTCCCGCCGGATCAGCAGGGCCAGGTGCGATCGATGCTCTCAGAGTCCATGCGCGGGGTCGTCTCCCAGCGTCTCCTGCGCCGCAGCGACAGCAAGGGACGGGTCCCCGCAGTGGAGATCCTGTTCAACAACCACGCCATCGGGAACCTGATCCGAGAGAACAGAACTTTTCAGATCGGAAATATGATGCAGATGGGGCACTCCCAGGGGATGTGCTCCATGAAGGACTCCCTCGCCCGGCTCCAGTCCGAGGGGATCGTGACCCGCAAGGAGGTGGCCCGTGCCCAGGATTGACGAGTTCTTCCGGGACATGGTGACCCAAAAGGCCTCGGACCTGCATCTGGCCGTGGGCCTGCCGGTGAAGATGCGGATCCACGGCTATCTGGAGCCCGTATCGGATCAGCCCCTCACAGCGACGGACGCAACGGAGATGCTCCAGGGCCTGGTCAGTCCGGAGCAGTGGGGCCGTTTTCTGGAGAACCATGATCTGGACTTTGCCTATCAGGTCCCTGACGTGGTGCGCCTGCGTGCCAACTTTTTTGTCCACCACGGGGGCCTCGGTGCGATCTTCCGGGTGATCCCCACGGAGATCCTGTCCTGCGAGGATCTCAACCTCCCAGACGTGGTGGTGTCTCTGGCCGAGATTCGCTCGGGCATGGTCCTTGTCACCGGGCCCACGGGCAGCGGGAAGTCAACCACCCTTGCGGCGATGATCGACCACATCAATACGAAGCTGGCCCGCCACATCATCACCATCGAGGAGCCGGTGGAGTTCGTCCATCCAGACAAGCGCTCCGTGATCATACAGCGTGAGGTGGGCATGAACTCCTCGAGCTTCGCGGGCGCGCTGCGGGCCGCTGTCCGCGAGGACCCCGACGTGATCATGGTCGGCGA
>CAYOTU010000601.1:0-2058 GCA_964406905.1 uncultured Myxococcales bacterium
CCGTGGGCCTGGCCCTGCGGGCAGCGGAGATGGGCTTCATGATTCTGGGCACGCTCCACACCAACTCAGCGGCCAAGACCCTGGACCGGATCATCGACATCTTCCCCGCTGCTGAGCAGGGCTCCGCGCGGATCTCCCTGGCCGCTTCCCTGCGAGGCGTGGTGTCGCAGCAGCTCCTGCGGCGGACTTCGGGCAAGGGTCGTATCGCAGCGTTCGAGATCCTGGTGGGCTCCATGGCCGTGTCCAACGCGGTGCGGGAAGGGGACACAGCAAAGATCTACTCGATCATCCAGTCCGGCCGCGGCCTCGGCATGGAGACCATGGACGACGCGCTGAGCGCTTTGGTGAAGTGCGGCGCAGTGGAACTCGACGAGGCCCGCCGCAAAGCCCACGACAAAGGCAAGTTCGACCTCCCAGACGACATGTGATCAGCGGAGCGACACGCTGAAGCCTTCGCCTTGCTCCAACTCCAGCAACACGATGTCCGGCCGCGCGAAGAGGCGCACCGGCGGGCCCCAGGTCCCCGCGCCGTTGGACAGGTACAGGACAGCGTCGCCCTCCCGGTACAGCCCGGACAGGTAGCCCCCATTGGACAGGGGGGCCAGGAGCTGGAAGGGCGGCAACTGACCGCCGTGGACGTGGCCTGACAGGACCAGGGTGGCCGGGCGTTCAGCCAGGCGGCGCACTACCTGGGGCTGGTGGGAGAGGAGGATCATGGGCGCGTCCGGTGGTACGGACTCAAGGATTACAGGGACCGATTTGTCAAAGCGGGTGAGCTGCGGATCGTCCACCCCGGCCAGCCAGAGTCCGCCGAGGTCTATCGCCTTTTGCCGAAGAAGCCGGATGTCCAGGTCCGCAACGAGTTCAGGGAGATGCTGCCGCCCCGAGTAGATCTCGTGGTTTCCCAGGGTCATGTAGAAGGGGACGCTGGGGAGGCGTTCCCTGAGCTGCCGGAGCTGGGCGTGCCCTCGGGGTGTATGGTCCTCGATGATGTCCCCGGTGAGCAGGAGCGCGTCCGGCGCGGTGCCCTCAATGGTTTCGAGGATCCCCTCCCACTGGTCCTGGGGCATGATCGCGCCCAGATGAAGGTCCGAGACCTGCACGAGGCGTTGCATCCCCTCGGGCACCCGAGGGACCTGGACAGCGAGGCGGATCACTCGGGGCGGCTCCGAGGCTTGCAACGCGCCCGCGGCGGTGCCTGCGAGCGCGAGGCCCCAGATCAGTCCGGCCGCGGTGAGCCGCATCCAGCGCGGCCCCTTCCGCAGCCAGCCGAACACCGTGGTCCCCCGACCCCGGGCCAGGCGGGTCGTGAGCCAGGACAGCAGCCCTGCAAGCTCCAGCGCGGCCATGATGCCCACGGTGATGGAGAACACGGCGAGCCAGATCGCACCCGCCAGCTCAACGCGGCCGGCCACGGGGCCGTCCAGCCCGACGCGGGCGAGGATGCGGCCTACGACGTAGAGGGATGCGACCACTCCTACAGAGATCACCGTAAGGCGCCATGGGAGCGCGGGCGGCGTCAGGAGCAGGTGGGTCCGCCAGAGGAGCCAGACGTGAAGGCCACCATAGATTGAAAGGACTACGATCAGGAACAAGGGCATGAGCAGGCCTCCGCATGAATCAGGGTAGAGCTTAGGAGACTGGTCAGAATAATCTATCCACCTGCGACGCCGATCCATCCCCGATGGCATCGTCTTTCGTTGGTTACGTACGAACGGGTATGCGCCCTCCTCTCTCCTTGCCATCCGGGCGCCTCAACGCCGCAACTTGGACATCTTATTCTGATCAGCCTCCTTAAGGTGTGAGGACCCAACGGACAAGGTGGCGTAGCACCGCGACGTTGACGCTGTTCCCCGCCAGCTTGTAGCGGGTCCGAATGGGGAGGTTCGGCGGGAACGAGAACCCCGCCGGGAAGTGGAGGAGACGGAGCATCTCCTCGGGTGAGAAGCGCCGTGTGATCCGGTCCTCGACGAGGTAGGAGCCCGCTCGCTTCATGGCCCGCCCGTAGGACGCGCCGAAGCAGGCGGTCCGGGGGGAGGCCGGGGTGACGAAGTCCAT
>CAYOTU010000602.1:0-2034 GCA_964406905.1 uncultured Myxococcales bacterium
CTCTTGGCGCACCTGTTGCTCAGTAATCTCGCGCTACGGCATCAACTGGGCGTGTACAAGCGGAAGCAGAAGCGGCCATCCCTCAAGAATCGGGACCGGCTGTTCTGGTGGCTCCGCTACACCTGAGAGCGGCCATTCCCAGCTTGCCCTACGGCACCGCATTCCCAACACTCGACTACTTTTCCGCCGACCCAACCAGATTCTCGGCCCGATTCATTCCGCCAAACGACCCGGATGTGTTTCTGCGGACAACGGCTGGAGATGCGGATTGCCGATCAGCCTCATTGAGACTATGAATCATCTCTGGAAAGGACGCGCTACGGACGGTTGAAGCCGGACACGTCGCCGCCGAGGGCCTCGATGGAGTCGATCAGGAGCTGGGCCATGTAGTCCGTGTTGTGCGCCCAGGCGCCGAGCTCCTTCTGGGAGATCTGGTAGTGGTGGGCCGCGATCATTAGCTCCTCGGTCCAGGTGCCGTACTTGTTGGGGTAGATCGCCTCGCCCGGGTCCACGTCCCCGTTCTCGTTGGTGTCCTTGAAGAAATACGGGTAGGCGCCGCCGAAGTAGATGAGCGCGTCCACGCTGTCCTCCGCGAGGGCCCAGGCCTGGATCTGCGCGTATAGCGCATCCGTGAGGGCGGCGATCTCATCCTTCAGGGGCTCGGTGTTGTCGCCGTCCCCGTCGTAGTCCATATCCCGGTCCTTGCGGAGGCTCTCAATGTCGCCCGCGGTGGCCTCCTGGTGGCAGCCCATGCAGCTCGCGGTGAGTACCGGTGCGAAGGAGTGGTCCTCGCCGGTCGCTGTGTGGCACGCGGTGCAGGATGCGGACTTGCCGCCGTAGTGGCCCCACTGTCCGGCGTAGGTCTTGCCGGCGTACTCGTAGCCCACCATGGCCTCCGCGCCGTAGATCATCGCGCCCGCGGGCAGGTAGTGGATGTTCTTGAAGCCGATGGAGTCGCCCACAATGGCCTCCTCGAGGCTGGTCTTGGACTGGCGCCCCTGGTGGCAGTTCATGCAGAGGAAGGAGTCGTCCGGATCCTCGGGATCGTTCTCCGCCACGAAACCGCTGGGGAACTCGATCGCCGCGACGAAGCGGCGGGGCGCGTCGCCGGCGTAGTCGGCCCCCGTGTGGCAGACGTTGCAGGAGAGCCCGTCGCTCGCGGGCTGGGCGGCCAGGCCCTCGAGGCCGTTCTCGAAGTAGAACTTCGCGCCCCCGGAACTGTGGCAGCGCGCGCAGTCTGCAGCCACATAGCCGTTGCCGTCCTCCGGGCCGTCCCAGTGCCGGAAGGCCTCCGAGTCGCCGTCGAAGTGGCCGTGATCGTTGCGGGCCATCATGGCGACGTCGCCGCCGAGGTCCATGACGGAGTCGTACAGGAGCTGCGCGACGTAGTTCGCGTTGTGAGCGAAGGCCCCCGGGTCCTTCAACGCATACTGGTAGTTGTACGCGGCCCGCAGCAGGCGGGGGGTCCAGGTGGCGTACTTGTTCCCGTAGTTGACCTCGTCCTCGTCGGCCTCGCCGTTCTCGTTGGTGTCGATGAAGAAGTAGGGATAGGAGTGGGAGTCATAGAACAGCGCGTCCATCCCCTCCGTGTCCATGGCGTAGGCCTGGATCGCTGCGTAGAGGGCGTCGACCAAGCCCTCGAGCTCCATCTTGACCCCCTCCGCCATGTCGCCGTCGCCATCGTAGTCGGCCATGGAGCCGGGCATCCGGATCGCGTCCACCTCCTGGCCGTGGCAGGCCGCGCAGGAGTCGGTCTTGACCGTGGTGGCGTGCACGTCGTGGCAGGATTTGCAGGTCCCCACCCCTATCTCGTGCTCGAAGCGTTTGGTGTAGTAGCGCATCACCGGGGCCTCTTCGACCACGTCGCTGTACTGGTATCCGCCCTGGACCAGCGCGCCGAACATGGTCGTACCCGCGGCGAAATAATGGACGTTCTTGAAGCCCAGATCCCCGCTGACCTCGTCGTCGCCGACCCCCGCTACTGCGATGGCCTCGTCGACGAAGAACTCCCCCCGGGTTCACCCTGCTTCATCG
>CAYOTU010000603.1:0-2033 GCA_964406905.1 uncultured Myxococcales bacterium
TGGAGTACGTGTCCATGTTGGCGGGCTTCGCTATCCTGGACGGGGTCGCAGCGGTTCTGTACGCTTTTGCATTCCTGGCATACTTACGGAGCAGATAAATGAAGACACCGCTGTGGACTCCGACACCCGATCGGGTGGCGAACGCGAACATGACCCGCTTCCGGCGGGCGGTGAACGAACGATACGGCCTGTCCTTGGAGAGCTGGGACGATCTCTGGACCTGGTCCGTGGAGAACATCCCCGAGTTCTGGGAGACCTTCTGGGACTTCGCGGGAGTCCGAGCCTCCCGGCGCTACGACACCGTTGTGGACGATACTCGTAAGATGCCCGGCGCGCGCTGGTTCTCCGGGGCTCGGATGAACTTCGCCGAGAACCTGTTGTCGCGCCGGGATATGGACATCGCGCTGGTGTCCTACGCTGAGGACGGGACCTCCCGTCGTTGGACCTGGGCTGCCCTGTACCGGGACGTGGGGCGCCTCGCCCGTGCCATGGCCGCGGATGGGGTCTCCGCGGGGGACAAGGTCGCCGGCTACATGCCCAACATCGCTGAGACCGTTATATCCATGCTCGCTGCGACGAGCCTCGGCGCCACCTGGACCTCCGCGTCCCCGGACCTTGGGGTGGACGGGGTGGTGGACCGCTTCGGCCAGACCCACCCCCGCTTCCTCTTCGGCGCGGACGGCTACCGGTACAACGGCAAGGCCCACGACATGCGCGACCGGCTCCGGGACGTCATGAGCCGGCTGCCCTCGGTGGAGCGCCTGGTGGTAGTGCCCTTCCTTGATGAGGCGCCGGATCTGGAGGGGATCCGGGATGCGGCCGGCTGGGCCGACTACCTGGCCCCCGCGAACGACGAAGACATCGACTTCGCCCAGGTCCCCTCGGAACAGCCCCTGTACGTCATGTACTCCTCGGGCACCACGGGGCTGCCCAAGTGCATAGTCCAGAGTACCGGCGGGATCCTCCTGCACCACCTGAAGGAGTTGGTCCTCCACGCGGACCTGAAGCGGGACGACGTCATCTACTTCTATTCGACCTGCGGGTGGATGATGTGGAACTGGCTGGTGAGCAGTCTGGCGACAGGCGCCACGGTGGTGCTTTACGACGGATCTCCGGTCTTTCCCTCCCCCAACGTCCTCTGGCGCATCGTCCAGGACGAGGGGGTCACCCACTTCGGCGCCGGGGCCCGCTTCCACGACATTGTCCGGGATGAGGGGATGCGCCCGGGGGAGTACTTCGAACTCCATCACCTGCGCACCATCCTGTCCACGGGCTCCCCCCTGGCCCCCGAGACCTTCGAGTACATCTACCAGAACGTGAAGCAGGATCTGCACCTGGCCTCGATCTCCGGCGGCACCGACTTGAACGGCTGCCTGGCCATCGGGAACCCGATCCTGCCGGTCTACGCAGGGGAGATGCAGTGCCGTCCCCTGGCCATGGCAGTGGAAGCGTTCGACGTGGACGGCAACCCCGTGCGGGACGAAAAGGGCGAGCTGGTCTGCACTCATGCCTTCCCCAGCATGCCCCTGGGCTTTTGCAAAGGCGACGACGCGCGCTACCTGGCCACCTACTTCGAACGCTACCCGGGTATCTGGCACCACGGGGATTTCGTGGAGATCCTCTCCGACACAGGGGGCATGGTGATCCACGGCCGCTCCGACGCGACCCTCAACCCCGGCGGCGTCCGCATCGGCACAGCGGACATCTACCGGGTCGTGGAGGCACTGCCCGAGGTCGCGGACAGCCTGGCCATCGGCCAGCGCTGGAAGGGCGACGAGCGGATCATCCTCTTCATCAAGCTCCAAGAGGGACTCAAACTCACGGACAACATGCGGGACCGGATCCGCGGGACGATCCGTACGCGCCTCACCCCGCGGCACCTGCCCCGTAAGGTGATCCAGGTGGCAGACATCCCCTACACAATGAGCATGAAGAAGGTCGAGATAGCAGTGCGCCAGACAATTCACGGCGAGCCGGTGATGTACCGGGACGCTCTGTCATTCACGTAGTTGTTGGTCGTTTTCGGTTGGATT
>CAYOTU010000604.1:0-2021 GCA_964406905.1 uncultured Myxococcales bacterium
TGGTGGCTACCGCTCCTGCTGCTCGGCGTGATCCGGAGACGGTCGTCAAGCTCCCGGTTCGGATTGTGAGCTGCCCGTCTTCTTCAGATAAAACATGATCGCGGCGAGGGCTGCGGGGGTGATACCCGGGATGCGGGAGGCCGCGCCGAGGGTCCTTGGGCACACCTCGGTGAGCTTCTCGATGACCTCGGTGCTGAGGCCCTCCACCTCGTCCCAGCACTGCGGGAGCCGAATATCGTCGGCCTTCTGCAGTTGGGCTGCGACCCTCTCCTGACGCTGGATGTAGCCGTCGAATTTCAGCTCCGCCTCGAGATCCTCGATCTCAGTGGGGGACAAATGGGGAAGCTCCGGCGCTAGGTCTCGGAGATGCTCCAAGCGCACTTCGGGCCGCTTGATCAACTCCCGAAGACGGATCGTCCGGCCAGGAGGTCTGGTCCCGATTTGCGCTGCCCACTTGTCCGCGTCCGGCGGCGACACCCGGTGGTCCAGCGCGGCCCGGACTGACTTCCCCCGCCGCTGACGGGCCTCAAAGGCTTCCCACTGCGCGTCGTCCACGAGGCCGAGTTCTCGACCCAGGGGCGTGAGACGCCGGTCAGCGTTTGCCTCCCTGAGCAGAAGTCGATGCTCTGCCCGGGAGGTGAAGAGGCGGTATGGTTCCCGGGTCCCAAGGGAGGTCAGGTCGTCCACCATGACACCGATATAGGATTGATCGCGGCGGAGACGTATCGGGGCCTTGTCTCGGAGCGCACGGGCAGCGTTGATCCCCGCCAGGAGCCCCTGGCCTGCCGCCTCCTCATACCCCGAAGTTCCGTTGATCTGGCCCGCTGTATAAAGGCCACGCACGGCCTTCGCCTCCAGGGATGGGTACAGCGCTGTGGGCTGAATGGCGTCGTACTCTATTCCGTAGGCGTAATGCAGAACCCGGGCCTTTCGCAGGCCCGGGATGGTCCGAAGCATCGCGTCCTGGATATCCCGAGGCAGGCTGGACGAGATCCCTGCGGGGTAGACCTGCTCCGAATCCAGGCCCATGGGCTCCAGAAAAATCTGGTGCCGCTCCCTGTCCGGGAAACGCACGACCTTGTCCTCAATAGATGGGCAGTAACGAGGACCGACACCCGAGACCTGACCTGTATACAAAGGAGAGCGATCGAGACCGCTGCGGATCACCTCGTGGGTCTCCGGGGTCGTCGCTGTCACCCAGCAGGGGACCTGGCGCAAGGTCGTTCCCCGGGTGGCCCAATGGAAAAAAGGCGGAGGTTCGTCCCCATCCTGGCGCTGCATCTCTGAATAATCCACCGAGTCCCGACGCAGTCGACCCGGGGTACCGGTCTTGAGACGGACCAGTGAGAATCCCATGTCAGCCAGGTTCCGCGAGAGGTCAACGGACGGCGGCTCACCCATGCGCCCAGCGTCCCAGACCTCTTCACCGATAAACACCCGCCCGCCGAGGAAGGTCCCGGTGGTAAGCACCACAGCGCGGCAGCCCACCTCTCCCATGGCCGCAAGACGTACACCTACGACGCTGCTCCCCTGGAGAACTACCTCCAGCACCTCGTCCTGCACCACCTCCAGACCCGGTGTCGCTGCCAGCGCGGCCCCGGCGAGACGGCTGTATTCGCTCATGTCCACCTGGACCCGAGTGGCGCGGACAGCGGGCCCCTTGCGCAGGTTGAGTCGCCTGAACTGGATCCCCGCAGCGTCCGCCAGGCGCCCCATGAGTCCCCCCATCGCGTCCACCTCACGGACCACATGTCCCTTGGCGAGGCCCCCTACCGAGGGGTTGCAGG
Organism: uncultured Myxococcales bacterium; assembly: GCA_964406905.1. Taxonomy (GTDB): domain Bacteria; phylum Myxococcota_A; class UBA9042; order CAIXZC01; family CAIXZC01; genus CAZNWW01. The sequence continues at coordinate 1,788 of CAYOTU010000604.1, forward strand.
ACATCCAGCCGCTACGATCTGTTCGGAGGGTTACAAGGAGGGTGCGGGCATCAAGCCCCGCAAGCGCGACCGCTGCCTCGATGCCGGCGTGGCCCGCTCCGACCACCACCGCATCCATGGTCTGGCTCATTTGCAGGTCTTCTTGAGCGCCTTATACTTCTTCTCGGCCTTTTTGCCTTCGGGAGAATCTTTGAACTCATCTGAAAGCAAGAATTGCTGAAGCTTACCTTCTTT
>CAYOTU010000605.1:0-2017 GCA_964406905.1 uncultured Myxococcales bacterium
CCGCCCGCTGCATCGAGATCAGCCACGAACTCAAGCGCGGCCTTGCGGGAGGCCTTGTCCACGCTCTTCATCCCCGAGAAGAGGGGCTCCACGTCCGAGCTGAATCGGACCACGTTGAACATGTCGTCGTCCCGGAGGCGCTCGATCGCGTACTTCAACGCGCCCTTGACCCGCTCGATCTTCTCTCCCTGCATGGAGCCTGAGGTGTCCACGACGAAGACGATCTTCTTCGCGGGGATCTCGTCCGCGGTGTCCTTCGCACCCGGCGCTGCCAGGATCATGAAGTAGCCTGGATCGCCCTTCTTCCGGTAGGAAATCACCGAGAGGCCCACGTCGTTATAGTCCACCGAGTAGAAGACCCGGAGATCCTCGCTGAAGGTCGCACCGTGCTTCTCGAAGCTGACCGTAGCGGCGCTGTCGCGTTTTCGCTTCACGCGGACCTTGTGGGAGGGTGAGTAGACCGAGCGCAGGGGGGTGCTGGACTTGAGCTTCAGGGTGAAGGTGAAGTCCTTGGTGGTGCCGGAATAGTTCCGGGCCGTCTTGAGCGGATAAACGAACTGGTAGAGCCCTGACTCCTGCACCAGGGTCGTGGCGAAGGACATCTCGATGCGCTGAACCCCGTTCGCTGGCACCGGATAGACCCGGGCCTGGAAGAGGTTGGTCCCGACCAGCTCCAGGAGGCCCGGATCCTTCATACGGCGGACGATGTCCGTGTAGATCCGCTTCGCCTCGTTCTTCTCCAGGACCTTGCCCTCGACCCACTTGCCCCCCATCTCCATGCGGAACTCGCCCACGGTGGCGCCCTCGGGCAGGGGGAAGATGAAGGTCGCCTCGAGTTGGCGGGATGTGTGGTTGCGGAAGCCCATCTTCACGTCCGCGCTGGCCACGCCGTCCACGACCTTCGCCTCGACCCGGTAGTACTCCATGTCCAGGGCCCGGACCCCGCGGTCCGTGGGGACCAGCAGGGGCTGCGCCTGGGCCGCGGTCGCGGCAAAGAGTAACCCTGCAAACGCCAGTATGATGATCTGCCTTTTCATTTTTTCTCCTCCTTCCTGAATGACTAATCTATGTTCGAGCCGTTGTAAAACAACCGTCGGCCGCGTACGTTCGTTCGAGGACGAGGTTCTTCAAATGTTCCGGAGCGCACTATGGATATCTCGACTTCAGCCCTCAGGTTCACGCTCATGGACGACGGCCGGGCCCGCCTGGCTCCCACGGACGACACCTGGGAGGTAATCCTCACCCCGCCCGCGCTTACCCTGGCCAAAGGCCGGGCAGCGACGACCCTCCAGGGCGGACGCACTGAAATCGACGGCCTGCACCTCCGGTACCGCGCTGCCACAGGAAACCTGGGCATCGACCTCAGAGTCACGGCCCTGGATGACGCGCACCTCCATCTGAACGCCACAGTGGTCAACGAAGGCGCTGGTCCTGCGGCGGTCATAGCAGTACATCCCCTTGTCTCGGAGCCTGGCGCCGGCGGCGCTCTGCGGCTGGGCGAAGGCGATAACCTCGGCTTCCTGCGCCAGGGCTGGCAGTCCTGGAGCCATACCGGCGCGCACGATTTGCCCGCGTGGCCCGACAGGCGGATCCGCTTCTCTTTCGTTCACGGAATGAAGGAGAACCCGGCCCACCCCGCGCAGCGACATCGCTGGGTGGCGGAGATGGTGACAGTGCTCCAGGGCGACGCAGGGCATCTGCTTGTGGGGCTCCACCCGGTGACCGACCGTTTCGGAGACGTAGCGCTGGAACGCCACCACGACGGCTGGGGCCTGGAGGCCCGAATCCACCTGGACGGACGGCACCTGGCACCTGGCGAGCGCTTTGATGCTGGGGGCGTGGTCCTGGGAGCGGGGGCCACGCCGGGCGCGCTGCTGGACGCTTGGGCCGAACGGCTGGCTCCCCGGGACGCTGCGGTACTGGAGCGCAAGGATCGGGCATGGGGCACGGTCGGGTGGTGTACCTGGTACTGCCATGGCCGGCGCATCACCGAGGGAATCCTCCGGGAGGTCACCGA
>CAYOTU010000606.1:0-2013 GCA_964406905.1 uncultured Myxococcales bacterium
GGAGGGGGCTTCAGCCTCGGAATCGAATCGGCCCTGAAGGGCCTCCCACAGAACCGTGGGCTCTTCGATGAGGGCACAGCGGAGAATGAGGCATGGGGCCTCGGCTTGCTCGGCACGGTCTCCCCCGTGCCGACCGGGTTGTTTGGCTGGGATCGGGTTCCACGGTCGCAGGCTCCCGGCTGGGATCGGGCCTGGGGGTTCGGAAACCTCTACAGCGCGGATGGCATGTCCAGGATTTCCCTTGACACTGAATCGCCGCGAGGGTAGAACCTTGAACCCCGGATTTCCGGTGTGTTTTTGGTGACCTGTGTGATGTGCAAGGAGAAAACGATGGCGGTGAAAATCCGGCTCGCACGGCATGGCAAGAAGAAGTCTCCGTTCTACCGGATCGTTGCGGCCGACGTTCAGGCGAAGAGAGACGGACGTTTTATCGAGAACCTCGGGACCTACGACCCCAACATCGATCCGGCAGCCGTTGTGCTGAAGGTCGAGCGGGTCCAGTACTGGCTCGACCAGGGCGCCACCCCGACTGACACGGTCCGGAGCCTGCTGAGCAAGCACATGAAGGCTGAAGAAGGCTGAACAGGCCTTCTACGGAGGTGTTGACATGGACCTGAAGGAACTGGTCGCATTTGTAGCGCGTGCGCTGGTGGACAACCCCGACGATGTCCGCGTGAACGAACTGCAGGGTGAGCGGACCACGATCCTTGAACTCCGCGTCCACCCCGACGATCTCGGCAAAGTCATTGGCAAGCAGGGCCGTACAGCCCGCGCACTTCGCACCGTCGTGAGCGCGGCAGCGACCAAGGCCGGCATGCGGGCCATGGTCGAGATTATGGAGTAGGGGACCCCGTCCCACAGAGAGCCCCCGTGAAGTTCGTCGTCCTCACCATCTTTCCTGAGTATTTCGATTCCTCACTCGCCACCAGCCTTCTGGGCAAGGCCGTTGACAAGGGCCTCGTGGCGGTGGAGTTCGTCAACCCCCGGGAGTTCACCGAAGATGTGCACCAGTCCGTGGACGACCTGACCTTTGGCGGCGGCGCGGGCATGGTGATGATGGCCGATCCCCTGGTGCGGGCCCTGGAGTCTGTTTCTGCCGGTGGTCCTGTGACCCGGACATTTCTTCTGAGCCCCAGGGGTATACCCCTGACCCAGGCGCGGGTCCAGGAGATCGCTGCCATGGAGAGTGTTGTCCTGGTCTGTGGGCGTTACGAGGGCGTGGACCAGCGGGTGATCGACGGCGGCTGGATCGACGAGGAGTTGAGCATCGGCGACTACGTCCTGGCCGGCGGCGAGACAGCGGCCCTCGCAGTGATCGAGGGCGCTGCTCGGCTCGTCCCCGGGGTCATGGGCAACCAGGTTTCGCTGGTGGAGGAGAGCCACACAGACGGACGTCTGGAGTACCCTCACTATACCCGCCCCCGGGAGTTCCGGGGCCTGGGAATCCCGGACGTGCTCCTGTCCGGAAACCACGCGGAGATCGCCAGGTGGCGCCGTGGCGAAGCCCTCCGTCTCACCCGGGAGCGACGCCCGGACCTTCTCCTTCGGCATCCCATGACAGCCGAGGAGAGGAAATTGCTTGATCTCGAATGATGGACGTGTATATTTCCTTGCTGCATTTTCCGGTCTATGACAAGAACCGTCGGATCGTGACCTCTGCGGTGACAAACATGGATATCCATGACATCGCGCGGGCTGCCAGGACCTATGATCTGGCGGGGTACTTCCTGGTCACGCCGATCCGGGCGCAGCAGGCAATGGTCCAGGAACTCATTGAGCACTGGACCAAAGGCGCAGGAGGGGAGTATAACCCGATCCGGCGTGAGGCCTTCGAACTGCTCCGGGTCGTTCCGGACTTCGAGGCGGTCAGGGCAGAGGTTCAGATACGGGGCGGTACGATCCCCCTGATCGTGGGCACCTCGGCCAGCCGGGGCCCCCGGGCTCTGCCCTTTGAAGCCCTGCGTCGGCGGATCGAGTCGGATGATGGGAGCGTGATCCTTACCCTGGGGACGG